>JAFECY010000119.1 GCA_018241865.1 Pseudomonadota bacterium
AATCCGCTCAGCAACGCAATCAAACCAAAAAAACGAATCTGCCCATCGGAAAAAGACGTAATCCGGTGGAATGCCTCACGCCACTGCTTTGGAAACAAAAAAGGCATGATGCCCTCCAATACCAGCATCAAGCCAAACGCAAGCAGCCACGGAGTATCCACAAGCGGTGGCGTTACTTTCTGGCAGCGTTACTGCCACTCGCAGTTGGGCTCTTGAAATACCGGAAAAAATCCGAGCTCGGGTCGAGCACCATAACATCATGGCTGCTTTTGAAGCTGGCACGATACGCTTCCAAGCTACGATAAAACTTATAAAACTCGGGGTTCTCGCCAAATGCTTGGGCATAAATCTGCGATGCCTTGGCATCTCCTTCGCCTTTCACTTTCTCTGCATCGCGATAAGCCTCTGCCAAAATCACCGTTCTTTGTCGATCGGCATCGGCGCGAATTTTTTCGGATTCGGCAGCACCTGTCGAACGTAATTCATTGGCTACCCGCACTCGCTCCGCTCGCATACGATCATAAACAGAGTTGTTGATCTGCTCGACGTAATCGACGCGTTTCAGGCGCACATCGATGATTTCAACGCCAATCTGCTTAGCCTCATCCTCAACTTTTTTGCGGATAGCATTCATCACCTTGGCGCGCTCGCCGGAAATGACATCGCGCACAGTGCGTTTGGTAATCTCGTCGTTCAAGGCCGCTTTAATGATCTGCGACATACGATCCATCGCGCGCGCCTCGCTGCCGCCGAAACTGACGAAATACAGACGTGGGTCGGTAATGCGCCACTTCACGAAACTATCGACCAAGATATTTTTCTTTTCCGCCGTAATGAAGCGATCCGCATCCGGCGTGTCGATGGTCAGGATGCGTTTGTCTAGCGTTAACACATTTTGGAGCGGCGGCGGCAGTTTGAAATACAGACCCGGCTCGGTAATGACTTTTTTAACTTCGCCAAACGCAAATACGATCGCATACTGACGCTGATCTACCACGAACACCGTGGACATCACCAGCATCAGACCAAGCAGCAACAACGCAAAAAAAGCAAACAGGCGGTTCATCATCGCACCTCCCGTTCTCGGGCATCACGGGCATCACGAACATCGCGCACATCACGACTGCGTGTTTCGCGCTGGCGCGCATCCTGCTGAGCATCCGATGCCACCACTGCAGGCGGCTTGGCTGTCGGCTGAGCATTGCTACGCGCCGTTTCCTGCGCAGCGACTTGCGAAATCAACTTATCCAGCGGCAAATAAAGCAGGTTGCCGTTGCCCTTGGCATCAATCATGATCTTTGAGGTATTGGCGAAAATTTGTTGCATGGTTTCCAGATACATGCGATCACGCGTCACGGCCGGTGCTTTCTGGTACTCGGTCACAATTTGCTTGAAGCGTGAGGCATCACCCTGGGCATTATCGGTCACTTGCGAACGGTAAGCATCAGCCTCTTGCATCAAACGCGCAGCCGCACCACGCGCTTTGGGAATCACTTCGTTGGCGTAGGCCTGACCTTCGTTTTTTTGACGCTCGCGGTCTTGACCAGCCTTGACCGCATCATCGAAGGCGTTCTGCACCTGCTCTGGCGGTTGCACGCCCTGCATCGCAATGCTGGTAATCACCACGCCAGCGTTGTAACGTTCGAGAATGTCCTGCATCAACTGCATGACATCAGCGGCGATTTTTTCCCGCCCTTCGTACAACACGAAATCCATCTTGGCTTTGCCGACCACTTCACGGATCGAGGACTCGGCAACCTGCTTAACCATGTCTTCCTGATCGCGATTGTTGAAGATCCATTTCTCAGCGTCGCGCACCTTGTACTGAACTGCGAACTGAATGTCGATGATGTTCTCGTCATCGGTCAGCATCAAAGCTTCCTTAGGCTGCTTGTTGCGAGCATTGCCGCGATAACCAACCTCGACGGTGCGGAATTGCGAAACGTTGACAATCTCATGGCTCTGAATCGGATACGGCCAACGCCAGTTGATACCGGTCGGCGTCTTATAGCTGTATTTGCCGAAGGTGAGCACGACGGCGGTTTGGCCTTCTTGGACGATGAAGAAGCCGCTCGCCAACCAGAGAAATAGCAGCACTACCCCAATGGCAAACGCACCTATGCCGGCACCCCGCATGTCGGGTGATCCGCCATTGCCACCACCGTTGCCGCCGTTACTACCGCGACCGCCGAACCAACGGCTCAGACGCTGATTCAGGTCGCGCCACAGTTCGTCCAGATCGGGAGGGCCTTCTGGTTTTTTATCGTCTTGATTGTCGTTTTGCGAACCGCGACCCCAGCGAGGATCGTTCACCGAGAGCGTCAAACCGATTTTTTTTCGTAGAGAGTCGAACATTCTTTCGCGGTCCGGCTGAAAAGGCTGGCGGAAATGCCAGAGGATTGATTACATGTGGGCGTTATCGGCATCGGCAACCGGAATTGTTCCATTCCAAGCGGCATTCGCCGACCTGCTTGCTTCGGTCATCGCCTGTCGCAAAAGATCAAGGCCGACCCCAGTTCGGGCGCTGATAAAAACCCGACGGATTTTATCATACTCATCCCGCTCAACAGACGGCTCTAGCTCGGCGGTGTCGATCTTGTTCCACACCAAAATTTGCGGAATACCGTCGGCACCAATCTCTTTCAACACCGCATTGACTTGCTCAATCTGCTCCAACCGTGCCGGACTAGCGGCATCGACGACATGCAGCAGCAAATCGGCATGGATCGTTTCTTCCAAGGTGGCACGAAAGGCGGCAACCAGTTGGTGCGGCAATTCGCGGATGAAGCCAACCGTATCGGATACCACGATATTACCGACTTCCTCCAGATAAATGCGACGAGAAGTGGTATCCAGCGTGGCGAACAATTGATCCGCCGCATACGCCCGCGCCTTGGCCAAGGCGTTGAACAGTGTGGATTTCCCGGCATTGGTATAACCGACCAAGGACACGGAAAATGTGCCGTTGCGCTGGCGCGCGCGACGCTGGGTTTCATGCTGACGGCGCAGCTTGTCAAGACGCATGCGCAACATCTTGACCCGCTCACCCAGCAAGCGACGATCGGTTTCCAGTTGGGTTTCGCCCGGACCGCGCAAACCGATGCCGCCTTTTTGCCGTTCAAGGTGCGTCCAGCCTCGCACCAAACGTGTCGCTAAATGCTGCAACTGAGCCAGCTCGACTTGCACCTTGCCTTCATGGCTTTGCGCACGTTGGGCAAAAATGTCGAGTATCAGACTAGTGCGATCGATCACCCGCACCTTCAGATGCCGTTCGAGGTTGCGCTGCTGCGCCGGCGACAAGGCGTGATTGAAAATCACAATGTCGAGCTGCATGTCGGCGACCGCCTCGGCGATTTCATCCGCCTTACCGCTACCAACAAACAAAGCTGCGTCAGGACTGCCGCGCTTGCCGGTAATTGTCACCACCGGCACTGCACCTGCCGATTTGGAGAGAAGCACCAATTCTTCAAGGCTGGCGGCAAAGTCACCTTTGCCGAAATCGACGCCGATCAGCGCCGCGCGCATGTCGCCCTGCGGAGGAAATTACAAATCAACAATCTTTATTCCGACTCGGAATCCAGATTGAGGTTCACCGCACGCGCCGGCACCACGGTCGAGATGGCGTGCTTGTACACCATTTGGGTCACGGTATTGCGTAGCAGGACGACATATTGATCGAAAGATTCGATATGCCCTTGCAGTTTGATGCCGTTGACCAGATAGATCGATACCGGCACATGTTCTTTTCGCAAGGCATTCAGGAAGGGGTCTTGTAACAATTGCCCTTTATTGCTCATAGCAGCTCCATTGTGTTGTTGTGATTAGGAGTTGGGGACGGTTTATGTGGTTTCAACCGCCGCCCTGTGTGTAGTTCGACTCTAATCGATTTTTACTTTTCTTGCATGCGCCGGTTCAGTCGGATTGTTTGGCGAAAGGGTTTTTACCGGATCGCAATTCGATGCGTAATGGAGTGCCGATCAATGAAAAAGTTTCACGGAAATGTTTTTCCAAGTAGCGCTTGTAGTTGTCGTCGATGGCTTCCAGCGCATTGCCGTGGATGACCACGATGGGCGGGTTCTGGCCGCCCTGATGCGCATAGCGCAGCTTGGGGCGGATCGACCCCTTGCGGCGCGGCTGCTGGTGTTCAACCGCTTCGATCAGAGCACGCGTCAAACGCGGCGTCGTCAATTTAATCATCGCTGCGGCGTAAGCGGAGTCTATGGACTTCATCAAAGGCCCGATGCCAGTCGATTTCAAGGCCGAAATGAAATGATATTTGGCGAAGGACAGGAAATTGAGTTTGCGTTCGATATCCATTTTGATCGCATCGCGCTGGTCGCTGGTCAGGCCGTCCCATTTATTGACACCCACAACCAATGCCCTGCCCGACTCTAAAATAAAGCCAGCAATATGCGCGTCCTGCTCCGAAATGTCTTGTTGTGCATCCAACAGCAGCAGGACGACATTGGCTTCGGAAATCGATTGTAGCGTTTTGACTACTGAAAATTTTTCGATGGCCTCAAACACCTTGCCGCGCCGGCGAATGCCGGCAGTGTCGATCAGGGTGTAATGACGGCCATCGCGCTCGAAAGGAATTTCGATGGAATCGCGCGTGGTGCCCGGCATATCGAACGCAATCACGCGTTCTTCACCGAGCAAGGTATTGACCAGAGTAGATTTGCCGACGTTTGGCCGGCCGACAATGGCGATTTTAACGCCGCGTTGCTGTACTTCTAGCGCTTCTTCCTCAAGCGCAGGCTGATTTTTTTCAGCGATATCCAGCGCCTCATCGACCAAATCCATCACGCCATCGCCATGTGCGGCCGAAATGACATAGGGGTCGCCCAAGCCCAGCTCATAGAAATCCGCCGTAACCGAGGTGTATTTCATCCCCTCGGCCTTGTTGACCACCAGCATGACGGAGCGACCGGATTTACGCAGAAAATCGGTAATGGTCTTGTCGTGCGGCGTCATGCCCTGCCGGCCATCCACGATGAAAATGACCACATCGGCCTCAGCCACCGCCTGCTTGGTCTGCTTGGCCATCTCGTGCATGATGCCAGTCTTGGCAACCGGCTCGAAACCACCCGTGTCGATCACCAAAAAAGGCCGTTCACCGATGCGGCCTTCGCCGTAATGACGATCGCGCGTCAGTCCGGGCAAGTCCGCTACCAGCGCATCGCGCGAACGGGTCAGCCGGTTGAAAAGCGTTGACTTGCCGACATTCGGTCGGCCAACGAGAGCAATAACCGGCTTCATCGTATTCAGTTCGTCGCCAGAGCAACCAGCGTTCCCGACTTGGTTTGGAAAATGGCCAGGGAGCCAGCCAGCAACGGTGTGCCGACGACTGGGCTACCATCCGTGGCGACGCGCGCCAGCAAAGCACCATCTTCGCTCGAGAGGAAGTGGATGTAGCCTTGGTAATCACCGACCGCAACAGCACGACCAACAGCCAAAGGCGCAGACAGGCGACGGTTCTTCAACTGCGTATTGCGCCAGACGCTTGCACCAGAATCGCGCGCAAATGCGGCAACTGCGCCATTTTCGTCGGCACCGTAAATGAAGCGCTCATCCGCACCCAGCCCCACGTCACTGGAAAAAGCCTTAGCCCAGCGCGTCGCGCCACTACCGGCGTCGAAGCAAGAAATTCGGCCATGATAAGCAACGGCGCAAATTTCATTGCCCAACAGGATAGGCATACCAGCGGTATCGGCGATGCGCTCCAGTTCGGTCGTGCCACGCGGGGCACCAACCGTCGCTTCCCAGCGAATACCGCCATTACCCAAAGCTAGCGAAGCCAGTTTGCCGCCCGGCATGGCAACAAAAGCAGAGGGGCCAGCAACCAAAATACCTGGGGCACCGCGCAAAATCAGCGCTGGTGCAGTATGTTGCGTCACCCAGCGTCGCGTCCCAGTTTCAGCATCATAAGCCGTGGTCTTGTTGTCGGCGCTACGTACGATCACCATGCCCTGCGCCACCACCGGCGAGGACAGAATTTCACTCGACGCCTGTGCCTTCCAACGCTGCTTACCGTTGCCGTCAAATGCAAGGATCGCACCTTTTGCGCCGGCAACAGCAACGGTGTTGCCGTCACTACCGACTCCCGCCGTCAGCGTGCTGTCAGCGCTGATGCGCCAGATAGTGCGCCCGGTAGCGACATCAACTCGGGTGATAGAGCCATCCGCCGCAGCGGCGAATACGTCGCCACTGACGATAACAGGAGAAAAAGTATACGCACCGGCGCTGCCCACACTCAGCGACCACGCAGTACGCACGGCCATAGTCTGATTAAACTCCGTCAGTGGAACCGGCGCATTACTCGACGGCGTTTTACTAGCGAACGGATTGAGCGACGACAGAGTCGAGCAGCCTGCCAACAACATCACACTCGCGCTGACTAGCAATGTCAACTTACGCATGTTTACTCCCTTGAACAGATTAAGCGGCGGGCTTGGTAGCAGCACCACCGAGCGCATCGAGTTTGAGTTGTACCAGTTGGCGCCCAGGATTTTTTTCATCCATTTTGTCCAAGGCAGTCTGATAAGCGGCTCGCGCCTCGGCCGTCTTGTTTTGCGCCGCGAAAATATCACCTTTGCGATCAGCGACATCGCCAGCGAACGCTGGCGGAAAATCGCCGGCCAGCAAGGTCAATCCTTGCTCATAGGCTTTGTCGTCGAGTAGCACGCCGGCCAAGCGAATTTTCGCCAACGCTTTGTATTCCTCGTTCGCGCCCTTATCGACTACCCATTCGAGTTGCGTCTTGGCCGACTTCACATCACCGGCATCGAATGCCGATTTGGCCGCTGCCAGCGCCGCCATCTGCGCATAAGCAGTGCGACCGAAACGGTCTTCCATGTCGGTAGCGGCGCGCTGCACCTTGGTGTTGTCCTTCGCCGTCACCGCTTTTTGCATTTCCTCATACAGTTGCGCGGCTTGCGCGGATTGCTTGCGCAGATAAATATTCCAACTCGTCCATGCGGCATAACCCGCCAGCGCAACGATCAGCACCCAGCTGAGCAAGTTGCCGTACTGTTTCCACCAAGCCGTGAGCGAGGCCAGCTGTTCCTGTTCTTCGTGATCGTATGCCATAGGATGTGTTTGTCAGTGATGAGTTAATGATGATAGTGAATGTGTTCATCGTGGCTGTGATCGTGCTCGTCGGCGCCGACGATCTGATCGACCACATGATCGATCACCGCCTCGAATGCAACGGTGGTCTGATTGTTTTGCTGATCGGCAGCACGCAAGGATTTGACGACCGCCACGCCTTTGGCCATTTCATCTTCGCCGAGAATGATGGCGAAGGCTGCGCCGCTAGCATCGGCGCGCTTCATCTGCGCCTTGAAGCTACC
>JAFECY010000011.1 GCA_018241865.1 Pseudomonadota bacterium
AAATCACCCAAGGCATGACCGGCAACATATCCGACGCCGGCCGACACTAGTATCCACGGCGTCATCAATCCCCAGCCGGGCCAGTTGTGCCACATGGGAGAAGACCCCGGGATAAGTTTGTGCAACAACCAAGCAAAGCCGTAGCGCCCAATCTCGATCAAAGCCTGAATGCTCAGGCCGATGCACAGCGAGTAAATCAAAGTAATGCGAAATGGCTGGCGCAGCATGATGCTGAGAACCGCGGCCCAGCCCAGCGCCATCGGAATACCTATGCGAAGTTCGCGCCAGAGCCATTTCAGTATGGAGGAGAGTTGATGCATCTGGCGTTATCTCAGGATAAAAACGGGAAGGTTTCGTGGCGATTCTAGCAAAGACGCATCGCCCTGCGGCATGTTCGCTTAGCCGAACACGCTGCGCTGCAATGCCTGGTTCGCCACCTTCCACATCGCCACGCCGCGCGCCAGAAAGCCGCCGCTGAACAGGCCATACGCCAGACTGATCCAAGTCGCGAAAGACGTATTGCGCGCCAACTCTGGATGCATGGCCAGCGCAACGCCGACACCAAACTTAACCGCGAACAGGCCGAGAATCAGAGCCAGTGGTACCCAGCTTCCCGGCACCAGCAAGCGCCGCTCCGCTTCCGACCACTGGATGCCGCTCCACGTACCGGCGCTGGAACACAGCATCACCGCCGCCGCCACGCCGGCCGCCCAGCTTGCCAGCGCCAGCGGCTGCGTCGGAAATGCGGAAACGACACCATAGAAGGAAAGCGCGATCATGATCGCAGGCAGAATGGTCGCGCTGCGCGGCTTCCTGCGCCGGGGCATGGTTTGCGAAAGACCGAGGGCGATCAGGGTGAGGAGCAGGATCCAGATGCGTCCCGGAACTTGCTGGAGGATGGTCATCAACATGGCGAACTCCTTGGGGTGTAAGGTGAGGCCATGTTCGGCTCTTGGGATGCCGGCCGCCAGCGGTTTGCGACGAAACGGCGATGGCTGGCGCGAAATGCATTGCCTGTGCCGTTGCCGGATTAGAGCCCGTCTGAAAACTGTAGCGAGCGGCTCCGCTTCGGGTCGAGGAACGCACGTGTACGTGATGTACACCGAGTACCGCAGACCCGAAGCGGGGCCGCGCAGTAAGTTTTCAGGCGGGCTCTCAGCGCTGCATCGATTCCCACACCTTCTGCAGCCGCTTGACCGACACCGGCATCGGCGTGCGCAACTCTTGCGCGAACAGCGACACCCGCAACTCTTCCAGCATCCAGCGGAATTCGCTCATCTTCGGATCGCTCCGGCCGGCCTGGCCTTTTTGCGCACGCTGCCAGGCCTGCGCGGCCTGTCCCCACTCCGCCATCAGGCGCGCATCGCGGGTCGGGTCGGCACGCAGCTTGTCGAGCCGGACATTGATCGCCTTCAGGTAGCGCGGGAAATGGCTCAGTTGCGTGTAATCGTTGTCGGCGATGAAGCGCTTCGATATCAGCGCCT
Organism: Pseudomonadota bacterium; assembly: GCA_018241865.1. Lineage (GTDB taxonomy): Bacteria > Pseudomonadota > Gammaproteobacteria > Burkholderiales > Burkholderiaceae_D > Paucimonas. The sequence goes on from JAFECY010000011.1 coordinate 1,485, forward strand.
GCAGTTGCGACTGCATATCGGCCACCGCTTGCGGATGCGCCTTGGCGCCTTGCAGTTTTTTCGGCAGCGCGTGGTACTCGGCTAGCACCTGCGCCGCCAGGCGCGCGATCTCGTTGACCAGCAAATTCAGCCGCGCTTTGCCGTCATCCTTGCGTTGGTTGAATTCGGCGGCATTCTTCGGCAAGGGTTGCTGCAGGCAGGCGCGCTCCAGCCCGGCCTGGATGATCTGGTCGCGCAACTCTTCCTGCGAGCCGAGCGCCATGAATTGCATGCCCATCTGCTGCAGACCGGGGATATTTTTTTCCAGATACTTCAACTGTTCTTTCAGTTGCAGCGCCAGCAAGCGACGTAAGCCGGCAAGGTGAATGCGCACCGCTTCCGCCGGATCGTCGAACACTTCGATATCGCAATGCGCGCCCTTGTCCACCAGCGCGGGGAAACCGATCAGGGTTTGCTTACCTTGCTGGATTTCCAGCAGTTCCGGCAATTCGCCGAAGGACCAGGTGGTGAGATTTTGCTGCGCCGAAGCGGGCACATTCGCTGCAGCCCCTCCCCTTTCAAGGGGGAGGCCGGGAGGGGGATGGGGTGAGGACGATGCATCCCCCATCCCCTCCCTAGCCCTCCCCTTGAAGGGGAGGGAATGTTCATTGGATGCCACTGCCGTTTCCGCCAACCGCTGAAAACTCTCGCGCGCCTTGCCGCCGAATTCAGCCTGCAGCGCAGCCAGATTACGCCCCATGTCGAGCTGGCGACCGTGTTCATCGAGCACCTTGAAATTCATGAAGTGATGCGCCGGCAAGGTCTCCAGCTTGAAATCGGCAGTCTTCACCAGGATCGTGATTTGTTCGCGGATGTCGGCGATCAGCGCATCGAGCAGCGCGCCCTTGCCGAAAGTCGCGTTCGCATACGCACGATCGCAAAAACCGGCGGCATACTCGGGCAACGGCACGCAATGACGGCGCAATTTCTGCGGCAGCGACTTCAGCAGCAGATGCACCTTTTCCTTCAGCATGCCCGGCACCAGCCATTCGCTGCGCGCCGCCGACACCTGGTTCAAGCCATACAGCGGCACGGCCAGCGTCACGCCGTCGCGCGGCGAACCCGGCTCGAAATGGTAAGTCAGCCCCATGTCGCTGCCGGCCACGTTCATGGTCTTGGGGAATACGTCGGTGGTGATGCCGGCCGCTTCGTGCCGCATCAAGTCGTCGCGATTCAGGTGCAGCAGCTTCGGGTTCTTGGCGGTGGCATCCTTCAGCCATTTTTCAAAGGCGATGCCTGTGCAAATATCGGCCGGCACCAGCTTGTCGTAAAAGGCGAAGATCAATTCTTCATCGACCAGCACGTCGAGCCGGCGCGATTTGTGTTCCAGATTTTCGATCTCGCGCAGCAGCCGCTGGTTGTGCGCGAAGAATGGCGCGCGGCTTTCGTAATCGCCTTCCACCAGCGCGCCGCGGATGAAAATTTCGCGCGCCTCGGCCGGGTTGATCTTGCCGTAATCGATGCGGCGCTGGGTGTACACCACCAGCCCGTACAAGGTCGCACGCTCGTAGGCCGAAACTTGCGCGCTGCGCTTTTCCCAGCGCGGATCACCGTAGGATTTTTTCAGCAGATGGCCGCCGACCCGCTCCAGCCATTCCGGCTGAATGTTGGCGATGCCGCGCGCATACAAGCGGTTGGTCTCGACCAGCTCGGCCGCCATCACCCACTTGCCGGCTTTCTTTGCCAGATGCGAACCGGGCCAGAGATGGAACTTGATGCTGCGCGCGCCGAGGTAGTGTTGCTCCTCATCGGATTTGAAACCGATATTGCCGAGCAAGCCGGTCAACAAGGCGGTATGCAATTGCTCGTAAGTGGCCGGCAATTCGTTCAGCCGCCAGCCCTGCTCGCGCACCAGGGTTAGCAATTGCGAATGCACATCGCGCCATTCGCGCAGGCGCAATTGCGACAGGAAATTGACGCGGCAAGTATCCTGCAACTGCTTGTTGGATTTCTTGTGCTCGATCGCTTCTTCGAACCATTTCCAGATTTTCAAATAACTTAAAAATTCGGATTTCTCATCGGCGAATTTTTTGTGGGCGTTGTCGGCGGCTTGCTGCGCTTCCAGCGGCCGATCACGCGGGTCTTGCACCGACAAGGCCGCGGCGATGATGAGTACTTCACTCAGACAAACATTGTCGCGCGCCGCCAAAATCATGCGGCCGATGCGCGGGTCGAGCGGCAGCTTGCCTAGTTGCTTGCCGAGCGGGGTCAACTGGTTGCTATCATCGACCGCGCCCAGTTCCTGCAACAGTTGGTAGCCGTCGGCAATGGCTCGTCCCAATGGCGGTTCGATGAAGGGAAAGGTTTCGACATCGGTCAGGTGCAGCGACTTCATGCGCAGAATGACCGCCGCCAGCGAAGAACGCAGGATTTCCGGGTCGGTAAATTTCGGCCGCAATAAATAATCCTGCTCGTCGTACAAGCGGATGCAGACGCCGGCAGCGACACGGCCGCAACGTCCGGCGCGCTGGTTGGCGGCCGACTGCGCTACC
>JAFECY010000120.1 GCA_018241865.1 Pseudomonadota bacterium
CGCTATCCGCGTAGGCAGACAGGGGCAGATCGTCCGACAATACGGCAGCATCGATTTCCGCTGTTTCGGCGATTCGTACTTGCTGCTCATATTTGTACATACCGACGAACACCAGCGCACCGATCAAGATCGGCATGGCTACGCCGATTCTGGTTGCCCAGGAAAGTTGTTCATCGATAAAGCTGCCGACCGGACTGGCCAACGCGGCTTGGGTCAGACGCACGTGCAGTGGGCTTTCGCTTTTCTTGCGCGATAAAGCAATGTTGCGCGAGGAAGCCAACCGTTTGGTAGTGGCGGCTGGCAATGTGTCGAGTCGTTCGTTCAGCGCATGCCGCACTTTGTAAGCAAAATTCAGTTCGGAGGTATTCATAAGTCAATTCCTTTGGCTTTCAAGGCTATTGCAAGAGTATGTGTTGCACGTGAGCAGTGTGTCTTGACACTTCCTACAGAACATCCCATTGCGGCAGCGGTTTCGGCCACATCCATATCTTCCCAGTAACGCATCAGAAAGGCTTCCCGTTGACGGGGAGGTAGTTTTTGTATTTCCTCATCGATGATGTTGAGAATTTGCTCACGTTCGAGCTTGTCTGCGCCGGATTCCGCGGCTTGGCTGCCTTCTTCTGGCGTGTAGCTTTCCAGCAAATCAAAGTCTTCGGCGCCGTCCGTGTCGCCGCCCATGCTGGAAAACAAGCTGACCCAAGTGTTTCGCACCTTTTCACGGCGGAAATAATCATGAATGGTGTTTTGCAGTATGCGCTGGAATAGCAGGGGAAGTTCCGCCGCCGGTTTGTCGCCGTATTTTTCCGCCAGCTTAATCATGGCATCTTGCACAATATCCAATGCCGATTCGTCTTTGCGAACAGCATAGACGGCTTGCTTGAAGGCGCGGCGCTCGACGTTTTCGAGGAAATCGGAAAGTTCTTTGTCGGTGGCCATGCAAAGGCTGGGTCTTGATGCGAACGGACGGCTGAGCGCCGCAGATTGGATGTGTCGGTACGAGCAGTGCTGCATCCTAGCAAAAAAGCGCGCGTTTGTGCGCCGTTTTTACGCAAAATGCTTGATTTCAAAGGCTTTTCGGCGGATTTTCCTTGACCAGAATGGTGCGACGCATTAAGGTAATGCTCCCCTTGCGCAATCCCGAGAGGGGCCAGGCTGGTGCAGGCAGAGCACATGATGCTTCGCATGTAACCGGCTGCTTCAAAAATTTGAAAGCTGTTTGCTCTAACCCACGCCACAAGTGTGAGAGACCCACAGCGGCACTTTAGCGACTCTGGCTGAACGACGTGCTCAAGTTTCGTTTTGAACCGCATCCACGGGTGCGCGCCGAAGCGGGATGTCCGCACAACAAAGGAACGCCTTCGTACTATTGCGCCGTCTGGTTTCGCAGGAGAGAGCATCCGATCAATTTCCAATGGACCTTGAAAGGACAAAGTATGAGTTCAGAAATCACAGGCGCAGAAATCGTTGTGCGCTGCTTGGCCGATGAAGGCGTCGAACATGTGTTCGGCTACCCCGGCGGTGCAGTGCTCTACATCTACGACGCCATCTTCAATCAGGAAAAATTCCAGCACATTCTGGTTCGGCATGAGCAAGCAGCCGTTCATGCGGCCGATGCTTATTCGCGCAGTTCCAATAAGGTCGGCGTCGCTCTGGTGACTTCCGGCCCCGGCGTCACCAATGCGGTGACGGGTTTGGCCACTGCCTACATGGATTCGATTCCGATGGTGGTCATCTCCGGCCAAGTGCCCTCGACCGCGATCGGCCAGGATGCCTTCCAAGAATGCGATACGGTCGGCATTACCCGCCCGTGCGTCAAGCACAACTTCTTGGTCAAGGATGTCAGGGATCTGGCATCGACCATGAAAAAAGCTTTCTTTATCGCCACCACCGGCCGGCCCGGCCCGGTACTGGTCGATATTCCCAAAGACATCACCATGCACAAGTGCGAGTACGCGTACCCGAAAGAGGTCGAGATGCGCTCGTACAAGCCGGTGGAAAAAGGCCATGCCGGCCAAATCCGCAAGGCGCTGCAGTTGTTGTTGCAAGCAGAACGGCCGATGATCTACACCGGCGGCGGCGTGATTTTGGCCGACGCCGCACCCGAACTGAATGCGCTGGTTGATAAACTGGGCTTCCCCTGCACCAATACCCTGATGGGTCTGGGCGCTTACAAGGCGAGCAGCGAGCTGTTCGTCGGTATGCCCGGCATGCACGGTACTTACGAAGCCAACATGGCGATGCAGCATTGCGACGTGTTGATTGCGATCGGTGCACGCTTCGACGACCGCGTGATCGGTAATCCGAAACATTTCTCTTCGCATGCGCGCAAGATTATTCATATCGACATCGATCCATCGTCGATTTCCAAGCGCGTTAAGGTCGATGTGCCCATCGTCGGCAACGTCAAGGAAGTGCTGCAAGATTTGCTGGCACAGCTTGCCACTGCCGAAGCCAAGCCCAACGCCGCCGCGCTGACCGACTGGTGGAAACAGATCGGTCAATGGCGCGGTCGTGAATGCTTGAAGTACGCGCTTTCCAGCGAGGTCATCAAGCCGCAAGCGGTGGTCGAGAAAGTCTGGGAAGTCACCAAGGGCGACGCCTTCATTACCTCCGATGTCGGTCAGCACCAGATGTGGGCCGCGCAGTACTATCGGTTTGACAAGCCGCGCCGCTGGATCAATTCCGGCGGCCTAGGCACCATGGGTGTCGGTCTGCCCTACGCGATGGGTGTGCAGATGGCCAATCCCGATGCAACGGTCGCCTGTATCACTGGCGAAGCCTCGATCCAGATGTGTATACAAGAGCTGGCAACTTGCAAGCAGTATCACCTGACGCCGAAGATCATTCTGTTGAACAATCGTTTCCTCGGCATGGTGCGGCAGTGGCAACAAATCGATTACGGCTCGCGCTATTCCGAGTCTTACATGGATTCCCTGCCGGACTTCAACAAGCTGGTGGAATCCTTCGGTCATGTCGGCATGAAGATCGAAAACCCGAATGATGTGGATGGAGCAGTGCGGGAAGCGTTTGCCATGAAAGACCGTTTGGTATTCATGAACTTCATTACCGATCAGACTGAAAATGTCTGGCCGATGGTGAAGGCTGGTAAAGGCTTGACTGAAATGCTCTTGGGTTCGGAGGATCTGTAATGCGACATATCGTTTCTGTTTTGCTGGAAAATGAAGCGGGTGCTTTGTCGCGCGTGGTCGGTTTGTTTTCTGCCCGCGGCTACAATATCGAAACCCTGACCGTCGCGCCGACCGAAGATGCCACTCTGTCGCGCATGACTATTGTCACGAGTGGTTCGGATGACATCATCGAGCAGATTACCAAGCACCTGAATCGCTTGATCGAAGTGGTGAAGGTGGTCGATCTGACCGAGGGCGCACACATCGAGCGCGAGCTGATGTTGATTAAGGTGCGCGCAGTCGGCAAGGAGCGCGAGGAAATGAAGCGTACCGCCGATATTTTCCGTGGTCGCATCATCGATGTCACCGAGAAGACTTACACGATTGAGTTGACCGGCAACAAGGGCAAGCTCGATGCGTTCATCGACTCGATCGATCGTACCGCGATTCTGGAAACTGTCCGTACCGGCGGCTCTGGCATTGGTCGTGGCGAGCGGATTCTCAAAGTTTAGTCGTGGCTAGCTAGAAGATAGATAGTGTTGGGGACAGAGTGACGCTGCGCTTGACTCAGTCCCGCAAGGTTTTTTAATTGATTTGATTTCTTAGGAAAAGAAAATGAAAGTTTTTTACGATAAAGATTGTGATCTGTCTCTCATCAAAGGCAAGAACGTTGCCATCATTGGCTACGGTTCGCAAGGCCATGCCCATGCACAAAATCTGAATGATTCCGGTGTCAATGTGACCGTCGGTTTGCGTAAAGGTGGCGCTTCTTGGACCAAGGTTGAAAAAGCCGGCCTGAAAGTCGCGGAAGTCAATGAAGCCGTCAAGGCCGCTGACATCATCATGATTCTGCTGCCGGACGAGAACATCGCGCAGGTTTACAACGAAAACGTCGCGCCGAACGCCAAGAAAGGCGCCGTGCTGGCTTTCGCCCACGGTTTCAACGTTCACTACGGCCAAGTCGTGCCGCGCGCCGACCTCGACGTCATCATGATTGCACCGAAAGCACCGGGCCACACCGTGCGCGGTACCTATGCCCAAGGCGGCGGCGTGCCGCATCTGGTCGCTGTGTACCAAGACAAATCCGGCATTGCGCGCGATATCGCTTTGTCGTACGCCATGGCGAACGGCGGCGGTCGTGCCGGCATCATCGAAACCAACTTCCGTGAAGAAACCGAAACCGACCTGTTCGGCGAACAAGCCGTGCTGTGCGGCGGTACCGTTGAGTTGATTAAAGCCGGTTTTGAAACCTTGGTCGAAGCCGGTTACGCGCCAGAAATGGCGTACTTTGAATGCCTGCACGAACTGAAGTTGATCGTCGATCTGATCTATGAAGGCGGCATCGCCAACATGAATTACTCGATCTCGAACAACGCCGAATACGGCGAGTACGTGACCGGCCCGAAAGTCGTGACCTCGGCTACCAAGGACGCGATGCGACAGTGCCTGAAAGATATTCAGACCGGTGAATATGCTAAGAGCTTCATTCTGGAAAACAAGGCCGGCGCACCGACCCTGATTTCCCGCCGTCGTCTGACTTCCGAGCACCAGATCGAGGAAGTTGGTGCCAAGCTGCGCGCGATGATGCCGTGGATCGCCAAGAACAAGCTGGTTGACCAGTCGAAGAACTAAGCAATTACAAAGCTGCACAAACGCAATGGGGCGTACGAAATGTACCGCCCCATTTTTTACTGGAGGAGTGCCATGATGATTTTCCGCATCGTTTTTCTGAGTCTTGCTTTGATGGTGGCATGGACGCCGGCGCAAGCGCAAGGAGTGGCGCAGAGCAACGGCACCTTGGCCATCGTTCCGGCAGAAGGGGAAGTCACGTTGGTCAATGACGAAGCGCGTACCACTTTCATGCTGGAGGAGCGAGATGCAGATAAGGCTGCGGCAGCATCGCGCGTCAACCAGAAAATGAAACAGGGCATGGAGCTGCTCAAGCGTGAAGATCCGCAAGCAAAACTCAAGAGCTATGGGTATTACACTTACCCAATCTATCCAGAAGATTCGGTGCGTGCGAACAACAAGGTACGGCAGCCGACCAGTTGGCGTGTTGGTCAATATCTTGAAATGAAAACGCTGAACTTGTCGTCATTGCCGAAAACCGTGGCGGCTGCCCAAAAGATTCTTGCTTTGAATGGCTTACAATTCGGCCTGAGCGAAGCGGCTATCAAAAAGCTTGACGAGCAACGCATCGACGCCGCATATCGCAACCTGACGGGTCGTATTGCGGCGATTGCCAAGGCGATGGGACGCAAGCCGGGCGACGCGGTGCTGGAGTCAATAGACTTCGAGGGCTCTGGGGCCTATGCGCCGGCGGCTGGTATGGTTCAGGGAAGGATGGTACTGGCACGTGAGGTGGAAAAGCCGACACAGGTGGAGGAGCCGAGCTTCGAGCCGGGCGACACCACCTTGCACATGCGCGTGGTCGGCAAAGTACGATTCAAATAATTCACCCGAAGAGGAGAGGAAATGAAGATCGCCCAATGCATGACGATTTGTGCTGTCAGTCTGCTTTTTGCGGGATGCAAGCCGGCCGACCCACCGCCCGATCTGGTCAAGACGCAACGCGACGCGCTGGACAAAGCCAAGGCAGTCGAAGGGCAATTGCAGCGGAGCGCC
>JAFECY010000121.1 GCA_018241865.1 Pseudomonadota bacterium
AAACCGGCAACGGCCCACACCATCCAACTTGAATAACAAGGAATAAACCAATGCAATACTGGTTGATGAAATCAGAACCCAAAGAAGTCAGCATCGACGACGCCCTCGCCGAACCGAAACAAACGGTCGCCTGGACCGGCGTGCGCAATTACCAGGCGCGCAATTTCATGCGCGACGGCATGCAGGTCGGCGATGGCGTGCTGTTCTACCATTCCAGTTGCCCGGAACCCGGCATCGCTGGTCTGGCCGAAGTGGTCAGCACTGCCTATCCCGACCCGACCCAGTTCGATGCGCGCAGCAAGTATTTCGACCCGAAAGCCACGCAGGAGCAGCCGCGCTGGATGCTGGTCGATGTGAAGATCACGCAAAAGACCCGGCTGCTGTCGCTGGCCGAATTGCGTGCCGAATCCGCGCTGGCCGACATGGTCATCCTGCGTCGTGGCAATCGCCTGTCGATCACGCCGGTCAGCGCCGCCGAGTGGCGTCACATCGTCAAACTACTCAAAAAGTAAACCGGATGACTATCGCGGCGATATTGGGCTTTCTCGCGCTTGGCGCGGCCGGCGGATTCGCCGCTGGCCTGCTCGGCATCGGTGGCGGCATGGTGCTGGTGCCCTTCATCACGATGTTGATGACGGCGCAGGGCTTCCCGAACGAAACCATCATCCACATGGCGATCGCCACGTCGCTGGCGACCATCATGTTCACCTCGATTTCTTCGGTGCGCGCGCACCACAAGCATGGCGCGGTATCGTGGCGCATCGTGCGCCTGCTCGCGCCGGGCATCCTGATCGGTTCATGGGTCGGGCCGTGGGTCGGGGCGCAAATGAAGACATCGACGCTGGGTATCCTGTTCGCCGTTTTCGTCGGCGTCTCGGCCACGCAAATGCTGATCGACCGCAAGCCGTCGGCCGGGCGCGATTTGCCGAAGACGCCCGGCATGTTCGCGGCTGGCGGCGTGATCGGTATGCTGGCGGGACTGGTGGGCGCGGGCGGCGGCTTTGTCTCGGTGCCGTTCATGACATGGTGTAACGTCAGCATCCACACCGCCGTGGCGACCAGCGCCGCGCTCGGGTTTCCGATTGCCCTGTCTGGCACGCTATCGAATATCTATCACGGCTGGAACACGCCCGGCCTGCCGTCGGGGTCGCTGGGATTCATCTACCTGCCGGTCTTGCTGGTCATCGTCGTGGCCAGCGTCAGCACCGCGCCGCTGGGCGCGCGCATGGCGCACCGCTTGCCGGTGAAGTCGCTGCGCAGGGTTTTTGCGTTTGTGCTGTATGCGCTGGCGGCGTATATGCTGTACAAGGCGGTGCGGTGACAAGAACGCAGCGCGCTGTCATCACATCAATCGTCCTTGAACTGCTCCCGCAACACATTTTTCTGCACCTTACCCATCGTATTGCGCGGCAGGTCGGCGAGGAAATGCACGCGCTTGGGCACCTTGAAGTTGGCGATCTTCGATTTCAGCAAAGCGATCACGTCGGCTTCGGCGATCTTCGCCTGCGGCTTGGTCACCACCACTGCTGTCACCGCTTCGCCGAAATCGGGATGCGGCACGCCGATCACGGCTGATTCGACCACGCCATCGATTTCATCGATGAAGGATTCGATTTCCTTCGGATAGACGTTGTAGCCGCCCGAGATAATCAAGTCTTTGCTGCGGCCGACGATGGAGAGGTAGCTCTTGTCGTCGAACTTGCCGACGTCGCCGGTCTTGAAGTAGCCGTCGTCGGTGAATTCTTCCGCGGTCTTTTCCGGCATGCGCCAGTAACCCTTGAACACGTTGGGTCCCTTGACCTGGATATCGCCGATTTCGTTGACGGCACAGGACGCATGTGGATTGCCGGACGCATTTTTGACCACGCGCACCGAGACGCCCGGTAGCGGCAGGCCGACAGTACCGCCGACGCGCGGCCCTGCGTACGGGTTGGATACCAGCATGGTGGTTTCGCTCATGCCGTAGCGTTCCAGGATGGTGTGGCCGCTGCGTTTGGCGAATTCGTTGAAGGTTTCGGTCAAGAGCGGTGCCGAGCCGGAAACGAACAGGCGCATGTTGGCGCAGGCGGCGGCATTCAGTCCCGCTTCGGCCAGCAGGCGCACGTAATAAGTCGGCACGCCCATGAACACGGTGGCGCGCTTGAGTTGACGCATCACTTCGCTGCCGTCGAATTTCGGCAGGAAGATCATCTTGCTGCCGTTGAGCAGCGCGCCGTGCGAAGCGACGAACAAGCCGTGCACATGGAACAGCGGCAGCGCATGCAGCAGCACATCGCCCTTTTGCCAGCGCCAGTAATCGTGCAGCACTTCGGCATTGGAGGCGAGGTTGCGGTGAGTCAGCATCGCGCCCTTGCTGCGGCCGGTGGTGCCGGAGGTGTAGAGGATGGCGGCGAGATCATCTGGTTTTCTGGCGACAGTCTTGAAGCTGTCCGGCATGCGCGAGGCGCGTTCCAGCAGCGAGCCGTCGCGCTGCTCGCCCAGCGTGAACACGTGCGCAGTGCCGGCCTTGAAAGCGATCTTCGACACCCAGCCGAAATTGCCCGGCGCGCACACCACCACCGAGGGCTCGGCATTGCCGACGAAATATTCAATCTCCGCTTCGCGGTAGGCGGTGTTCAGCGGTAGATAAACGTAGCCGGCTTGCAGCGTCGCCAGATACAGGATCAGCGCTTCCGGCGATTTCTCCACTTGCACCGCGATGCGCGCGCCATCCGGCAAGTCGAGGCTGGCCAGCAGCTTGGCCATCTTGGCGGTGGCGCGCTTCACATCGCTCCAGGAGTAATACAAACCCTCCTGCGTTTCGATGCAGCAGGCGGATAAATCTTGCGGGAAGCGCGATTCAAACAGGGCGTAGAGATTGGCGTTCATGGGTGACGTGATCCGGGTGAAGGGAATGAGGGCTGCGCTTATTCAGCGCAGCCTCAGCTTTTCGGCGCGGCCTGGTACAGCGGCATGACCTTGGGCAGCAAGGCGTTGATGTCTTGGATGCGGGTGTCGTTCGCCGGATGGGTCGAGAGGAATTCCGGTGGCGATTTGCCGGCCGATTCGATCGACATTTTTTGCCACAAGGTGATCGCCGCGCTCGGGTTGTAGCCGGCGCGCGCAGCCAGTTCTAGGCCGATGGCGTCGGCTTCGCTTTCGTTTTGGCGCGAGTTCGGCAGTACGAACAAATAGTGCGCGAACTGATTGGCGAGCGCGACATTCTGTGAATTGTTGGTGGCCGCCGCTGCGACGCCGATGATGGCGTTTTGCGCATAGGCTTGCGAGACGCGCTCGCGTCCGTGTTCGCGCAAAGCGTGGGCGATTTCGTGGCCCATCACGGCGGCGATTTCGTCGTCGCTCAGCTTCAACTTGCGGATGATGCCGGTGTAAAAGGTGATCTTGCCGCCCGGCGCGCAAGTGGCGTTGATGACGGGCGCATCGATCAGCGCCAGTTGCCATTGCCAGTTGCGGGTGTCTTCGCGGAACACGCCAGCCTGATTGCGAATACGGGTGGCGATGCGCTTCAGACGTTCGTACTCGGGGCCGGATGAAATCAGCTTGCGCTGCTCCTTGGCTTTTTCGTTTTGCTGGAGATAACTTACCAGCGCCATTTTTTCCACAGTCTCGGCCGGCACCAGCAAGAATTGCTGGCGGGTGATACCGATCGCGCCCGGCTTGGTGCTGGAAGCGCAGGCGACCAGTAGAACGAGCAGGGCGGTAGCGCCAAGGCGCTGCAGGTTTTTATTGATGTGCATGATGCTCCCTTGATGATGTTTTGACGGTCGATTGTAGCCGATACTATTTTCCCGAAAAATCCGGCCGAGTCTTGTTGAGAAAGGCTTGCACGCCTGCGCGGTAATCCTGCGTGTCGAGGAAGGCGAAGGCGGCATCCCATTCTTCTTGCGTCAGCGCTTCGGCCTGCGGCGTCAGGCGGCGGATCAGTTGCTTGTGCATGCGCGCGGCCAGCGGTGCGCCCTGGTCGATGCGCTCGGCGGTCTGGCGCGCTGCGGCCGGCACATCATCGGCGATCCGCTGCAGCAAGCCTTTTTCCTGCGCTTCGGCGGCGGTGAAGATGCGGCCTTCGAGCAGGATTTCCAGCGCGGCCGCCTTGCCGGTCAGCGGCAGCAGGTAGCGCAATTCATCCGGGGCCATCGGGAAACCGAGCTGCTTGATCGGAATGCCGAAGCGCGCCGATGGCGCGGCGATGCGGATGTCGCAGACGCAGGCGATTTCCAATCCGCCGCCGATGCACGCACCTTCGATGGCGGCCACGGTCGGATGCAGACATTCGGCAATGGCGCGTAAGGCGTTGACAACGGTGATGCGGTGGTAATGACGGCCTTGTTCGGCAGTGGCGCGCAAGGTAGGGAATTCCGCGATGTCGGCACCGGCGGCGAAGTTGCCGCCTTCGCCTTGCACGATCACGCAGCGCAAATTGTCATCGGCGGACAGGCGCGTGAACACATCGGCCAGCGCTTCCCACATGGCGACGCTGACGGCGTTCAGCTTGCCCGGATTGGACAGCGTGACTGTGGCGATGCGGTCGTGTGTGTCGAGACGGATTTCCGGCATAGCATTCAGCGCAGTTCAGGCGAGGTGGATCAGGTGGCTCGGCGGCGATAGGCGACGATCAATAAGACGATGCCGAGCACGATCATCGGCAATGACAGCATCTGTCCAGCGGAGATGGTCAGGCCGGCGAAATGGACTTCGTAATCGGGTGTGCGGAAATATTCGGTGAAGAAGCGCGCGCAGCCATACAGCAGCGAGAACATGCCGGACACCGCCATGAGCGGACGCGGTTTACGCGCAAACGGCCACAGGATGCAGAACAACAGCACGCCATCGACCAGCGCTTGATAAATCGGCGAGGGGTGCACGGGATAGCTGATGCCCGGCCATTGCATTGCCCACGGCAGAGCGGCGTCGGCGGCGCGTCCCGGCAACTCGGCGTTGATGAAATTGCCGATGCGTCCCGCCGCGTAACCGAGCGGCACTAGCGGCGCGATGAAATCCATCACGGCCATCAAGCGGCGACCGCGCTGCCGGCTCCACAGCCACATCGCCACCAGCACGCCGAGGAAGCCGCCGTGGAAAGACATGCCGCCATGCCAGATCATCAGGATTTCCAGCGGGTGCGAAAAATAATAATCCGGGTGATAGAACAACACCTCGCCCAATCGTCCGCCCAGCACCACGCCCAGCACGCCGTAGAACAGCATGTCGTCCAGGTCTTCTTT
>JAFECY010000122.1 GCA_018241865.1 Pseudomonadota bacterium
GCGCCTCTTTCGGTAAATCCGCAATAGCGATGTCATTTAAGGGGACAGGACCACGCGCCCACAGATTGAAGGACAACAGAGCCAGCGCAAGAAAAGCCAGCCAAGACTTCAGAAATCTTGCATTCATGATAATTTCAAGAGGAAATTAATTGCAAACTAATCACGCATTTGCAGTGCACCCAATAGGGTAACGTGCGGGCAGCATTGTGGCAACCATGTAATTGCAACAATGTTCTCAAAAGCAATTTCTGTGACTCACTCGCCACCGATATGACCTAGCGTCGGCTCCGCAGCTTGGTCTGGCGCTCGCCGCCGACTGCGCCGATCAACGTCGAAGAAAGCCAGCACATCGTCACGCCGCGCCAGCGTATCGGCTTGCCCGAGGCGAATCAGCTCGCAAGTGTAGCTAGACTCGAATAGCAGGTAGGAAGCTAGCGCACCGCCGCGCGCTTCGGTCGCGCCGATCCCACCCAACAGGGTACGGATCGAAATCGGCAGGCTGCCAACATGGCGGCTGGCGATGCTATCCAAGCGCTGGGACGGTGCGATGATGAGCATTTCGACCGGCCGCAGCGGCGTTTTGTTGCGATGCTCTTCCGGCAGCAGCGACAAAGTTTGGTTGATGCGCGTTAACCGCTCGATATCGACCGCCAGACTGTCGAGGAAGATACTCGACATGGCGTGGCCGGCGATTTGCGCCAGACTTGGGTATGTCGGCGTTTCCGTCACGGTCGCCGCCGGTTCAGCCATGCGGCCGGCACCGATCACCAGCACCTTGTCCGCGCCGAGATGGATGGCAGGCGAAATCGGCGCAATCTGCCGCATCGAACCGTCACCGAAATATTCTTGATGGTCGTTGCAGTAGATCGGCGTGGCCGGAAAGATCAGCGGGATCGCCGACGAGGCGAGCAAGTGCTCGATGCCGATTTGCGCCGGCATCGACAAACGCTGCGTGCGGCGCCAAGGCGCGATCTCGGCCACGCTCTGATAAAACGTGATGTGATGACCGCCGGAGTATGACGACGCCGTCACTGCCAACGCATGCAAATCACCGCTAGCCAAAGCAGCATCGAGACGCGGCAGATCCAGCATGCGGTGCAGCAGGCTGACCAGCGGTGTGTTGTCGAGGAAAGAATTGGGCGGATTGGCACGCCACTTGCGCAGCAGCCAGCCGAAGGACAGTATCGACAACCAGCGCGCGCCGGAACGCATGATGCCCAGCGAGTCGGCGCGATAGACCTGATCGACCGTGAAGTTTTCCCACACCGACATCAGTTGCGCCACGCCATCCTCGAAACTGTCGGCGCGACAAGCCAATGCGGTCGCGTTGATGGCGCCGGCCGAAGTGCCGCAGATGATGTCAAACGGCGAAGGGCCGCCGAAATGACCGGCATCCTGCAGAATTTGCTGTACCGCATGCAATACGCCAACCTGGTAGCCGGCGCGCGCGCCGCCGCCGGTCAACAGCAAGCCGATTTTTTTTTGCCCGTCTTCCATGTTGACAGAGTAGCAGGCGACTTGCGCTTTGTGGAGATGCACTGCAGCAGCGTCGTGCTAAAAAGCGACGCGAGCGCGCAAAATGCAAAAGGCGGCCGCAGCCGCCTTTTGCATGCTTCGCCGCCCGGATTACAGCAGCTTCACTTCCACCCGGCGCGCTTCGGTATTGCTGCCGGCATTGAGTTGCTCCGGCTTTTTCAACTCCAGTTTATCTTCCGTCACACCGGCTGCTTTGAGTGCATCACGCACGGCCAACGCGCGCTGCTTGGCCAGCTCGGCATTTTTTGCCGGGTCGCCGCTGGCATCGTGAAAGCCACTGATGGCAATTTTCTTGCCCGCAGCCGCGCCCTTGACCATATCAACCAAGGCGTTGTCCGCGCCGATCGGCAACTCGGCCTTGCCGGAGGCGAAATAAAAAGTCACCACGCCCCCTTCGGACTTAATCATGGCTTCGCTATCGGTGGCGGTAGGCACGGGAGTCGATGCCGCTGCAGCAGTAGCAGGCACTGCGGCGGATGTCTGCTCATGCGCGGGCATCGGTGCACTGCCGGTCATCACTGGCAACAGCGGCACAATCAGCAGCGCGACGATGTTGATGATCTTGATGAGCGGGTTGACCGCCGGGCCGGCGGTGTCTTTGTACGGATCGCCAACGGTGTCGCCCGTCACCGCCGCTTTGTGCGCGTCGGAGCCTTTGCCGCCGTGATGGCCGTCCTCGATGTATTTCTTGGCATTGTCCCAAGCACCGCCGCCGGTACACATCGAGATCGCCACGAACAGTCCGGTGACGATGGTGCCCATCAACAGACCGCCCAACGCAGCCGGGCCGAGCAACAGGCCGACTAGGATCGGCACCACCACCGGCAACAACGAGGGCACGATCATTTCTTTGATCGCAGCAGTGGTCAGCATGTCAACCGCCTTGCCGTATTCCGGCTTGCCGGTGCCTTCCATGATGCCGGCGATGGTCTTGAACTGGCGACGCACTTCTTCGACCACCGCGCCGGCGGCACGACCAACCGCTTCCATCGCCATCGCACCGAACAGGTAAGGAATCAGGCCACCGATGAACAAGCCGATAATCACCATGTGATCGGACAGATCAAAACTCACGTGCATGCCGCGCCCTTCGAGCGCATGCGTGTAATCGGCGAACAGCACCAGCGCAGCCAAACCGGCCGAGCCGATCGCGTAGCCCTTGGTCACCGCCTTGGTGGTGTTGCCGACGGCATCGAGCGGGTCGGTAATGTCGCGCACGCTGTCGGGCAATTCCGCCATCTCGGCGATGCCGCCGGCGTTATCGGTGATCGGACCGTAGGCGTCGAGCGCCACCACGATACCGGCCATGCTCAGCATCGCCGTGGCGGCGACGGCGATGCCGTACAAACCAGCCAAGCTAAACGACACACCGATGGCGGCGCACACAAAAATCACCGGCCACGCGGTGGATTTCATCGACACGCCGAGACCGGCGATGATGTTGGTGCCGTGACCGGTGGTGGAAGCCTGCGCCACGTGCTGCACCGGCTTGTAGTCGGTGCCGGTGTAGTACTCGGTGATCCACACCATCAACGCAGTCAATACCAAACCGACGGTGCAAGAACCAAACAGCGCCATCGCGCTGACTGCCTTACCGCCGGCGGTCATCCCAGTTGGGAACAACCAATTTGTGACGAAATAGAAGGCAATCAGCGACAGCACGCCAGCCACCGCCAATCCCTTGTACAGCGCCGGCATCACGTTCTTCATGCCGGGCGAAGCCTTGACGAAGCTGCAGCCGATGATCGAGGCGATGATGGAAACCGCGCCCAGCACCAGCGGATACAGCACCGCGTTCAGCGGTGCGCCGGTCACCATCAAGGCACCCAGCGTCATGGTGGCGATCAAGGTCACGGCATAGGTTTCAAACAAGTCAGCCGCCATACCGGCGCAGTCGCCGACGTTGTCGCCGACGTTATCGGCAATCACCGCCGGATTGCGCGGATCGTCTTCTGGAATACCGGCTTCGACCTTGCCGACCAGATCGGCGCCGACGTCAGCGCCCTTGGGGAAGATGCCACCGCCGAGACGCGCGAAAATCGAAATCAGCGATGAGCCGAAGGCAAAGCCGAGCAAAGGTTTGAGCGTGGCAGCATCGATCATGCTGCCGCCGGTTAGATACCAGAAAAACAGTGCGACACCGAGCAAGCCGAGACCGACCACCAGCATGCCGGTGATCGCGCCGCCGCGAAACGCGACATCCAGCGCCGGACCGATGCCGCGCGTGGCCGCCTGCGCCGTCCGCACATTGGCGCGCACCGACACATTCATGCCGATGAAACCGCACGCACCCGACAGCACCGCGCCGAGCACGAAACCGATAGCAGTGTGTGCGCCGAGGAACACCGCAATCAGTATCGCCAGCACCACCCCGACCAGCGCAATCGTCTTGTATTGCCGCGCCAGATAAGCTGCCGCCCCTTGCTGCACGGCGGCGGCGATTTCCTGCATGCGTGCATTGCCGGCATCCTGCCTAAGAATCCAGCTACGCGATATCAGGCCGTAGATGACGGCGATCACGCCGCATGCGATGGCCAGCCACAATCCTGCATTTGCCATATTGACTCCTCCAAGTTGAACCACGTCGTTTTCGGGTGCGGCAAGGATGTTGGCTCCTGTCGCGCCGGTTTACTACACACTGCAAAACAGATGTAAAAAAAGGCGAACCGTAGTCCGCCTTGATTTATTTACCCAATGCCGCAAACGCTTGATCGCGGATCGATTCGACCGGTCCGACACCGGCGATCTTGCGATATTGCGGTGCGCCGGACTGGCCCGATTCCGCCCACTGGTTGTAATAGCCAACCAGCACTTCAGTCTGTTCGTGATACACGGTCAGGCGCTTCTTGACGGTTTCTTCCTTGTCGTCGTCGCGCTGGATCAAATCTTCGCCAGTAGCGTCATCCTTACCTTCGACCTTGGGCGGATTAAATTTGACGTGATAGGTACGGCCAGAAGCCGGATGCACGCGACGGCCACTCATGCGCTCGATGATGGCTTCGTCCGGCACATCGATTTCCAGCACGTAGTCGATGGCAACGCCAGCTTCCTTCATAGCGTCGGCTTGCGGGATGGTGCGCGGAAAACCATCGAACAGATAACCATTCGCACAATCCGCCTGCTTCAAACGATCTTTGACCAAGCCGATGATGATGTCGTCCGACACTAGACCACCGGAATCCATCACCTTCTTGGCGGCGATGCCCAACTCGGTACCGGCTTTGACCGCAGCGCGCAGCATGTCGCCGGTCGAGATTTGCGGAATACCGTATTTTTCTTTGATGAAAGTAGCCTGCGTGCCCTTACCGGCACCCGGCGCTCCTAGCAGGATGAGGCGCATGTTGATTTCCTAAAACGAGTTTTGAATTCTTTTCGACTATCGAAAAAACCGCGCCGCAGGCCGAATGGGCCGCCCACTGACTTTCTCGATTGCCTGCTTGTTGCATCCGGCCAGACCGATCCGCCCGACGCAAAGTGGATATGTCTCTTTTTATATCACACGAACGTTGCATGAAACTTACCACAGAATTTCACCAAAATTGACTTTTCGCGTGGATTTCCTCTGTTTCAAGTCAGAAATGTTCGCCGCA
>JAFECY010000123.1 GCA_018241865.1 Pseudomonadota bacterium
ATCACCGTAAGACACATGCGCGCCGGCCAGTTGTGCTTCATGCACCCGATCAGGATCGAGATCGAGCGCATGACAGGCGATGTTTTCTTCCTCCAACAGCTTGGCTAGGTTTTGCCCGCTGCGACCGAAACCGGCAATGATGACGTGCTGCTGCGCGGTCATGGTACGGGTGGCAATCTTGGTCAACGCCAGCGATTGCATCATCCACTCATTCGCCGACAGCTTCATGACGATCGCATCCGATTTTTCCACCAGAAAAGGCGCGGCCAACATCGACAGCACCATCGCCGCCAGCACCAGTTGAATCAGCAACGGATCAAGCAACTTCAAAGTCCCCGCTTGACTCAGCAGCACAAATCCAAATTCGCCAGCCTGTGCCAGCGCCAGACCCGTACGCAAAGCAACACCTGTGGATGCACCGAAGCGACGCGTCAGAAAAGCAATCAGGCCGAACTTCATCAGCACCGGCGCGACCAGCAGCATCAGCACCAGCCACCAGTATTGCAACACCAGTTCGATGTTCAGCAGCATGCCAATGGTGATAAAAAACAGACCGAGCAAGACATCGCGGAAGGGCTTGATGTCTTCCTCCACCTGATGCCGAAACTCGGTTTCGGAAATCAGCATGCCGGCGACGAACGCGCCCAGCGCCAGCGACAAGCCGGCCTTCTCGGTGATCCAAGCTGCGCCCAGCGTAATCAGCAGCAAGTTCAGCATGAACAATTCCTGCGAACGGCGTTTGACGACAATGCGGAACCAACCGCGCATCAGCTTCTGACCGATCACCAGCAACAGCAGCAGCACGAACACCGCCTTGGCCGCCGCCCAGGCTAGACTCACCAGCAATTGCCCGCCGGGATTCGCCAAGGCCGGCACGAGTATCAACAAAGGCACCAGCGCCAAGTCCTGAAACAACAAAATGCCGATGATGCGCCGGCCATGTTCACTTTCTAGCTCTAGCCGTTCAGTCAACAGTTTCGACACGATGGCGGTGGATGACATCGCCAGCGCGCCGCCGAGCGCGAAACTGGCTTGCCACGTGATGCCGATCGCCTGCGGCAACAGATAGGCCAGCGTCCAGCCGAAAGCGACGGTGAAACCGATGGTGAGCAGCACCTGCGCCAGTCCGAGCCCGAATACCGTGCGCCGCATCGAGGAAAGCTTGGGCAGCGAAAACTCCAGCCCGATGGAAAACATCAGGAACACCACGCCAAATTCGGCTAGGGTATGCGTAGTCTGATTATCTTCCGCCAACCTGAAGCCGTGCGGCCCGAGCAAGATGCCGACCAGCAAATATCCCAACATCGGCGGCAAATGCAACATGCGGAACAGCACCACGCCGAAGACGGCGGCAGCCAGCAACAACAAAGTCAGTTCGAGGGCGGAAACCATGGTGGCGGATGCGGAATGCGTGACTTGCGTGCAGTCTTTTCAGAACTGGCAAGTTTTTTGCTTATATAAAATCGTTTATACTCCCGGCATGAGTGTACCCCATGAAAAAAGCTTGCCGGAAACTTTTGATGTGCAACGTGCCGACCGCGCGCTGAAGTTGGCGCGCGACACGCTGCAAATCGAAGCCGATGCCATCATGGCCTTGCAGCAAAGGCTGACGGCGGACACCTCCCACACTTTCGCGCAGGCCGTGGACTTGCTGTTCAATTGTAGCGGCCGGGTGGTGGTATCAGGCATGGGCAAATCCGGCCACATCGCCCGCAAGATCGCCGCCACCCTCGCTTCCACCGGCACGCCGGCGCTATTCGTCCATCCGGGCGAAGCCGCGCACGGCGACCTCGGCATGGTGACCGAGCACGATGCCTTCGTCGCCATTTCCAATTCCGGCGAAACCGCCGAACTGCTGGCCATCGTGCCCATCATCAAGCGCATGGGCGCGGGGCTGATCGCCATGACCGGCAACCCGGCGTCGAGCTTGGCGCAACTGGCCAATGTGCATCTGAACGTCGCAGTGGACAAGGAAGCCTGTCCGCTCAACCTCGCACCGACCGCCAGCACCACGGCGACGCTGGCGCTGGGTGATGCGCTGGCGGTGGCGTTACTCGATGCGCACGGCTTCCGCGAAGAGGATTTCGCCCGCTCGCATCCCGGCGGCGCACTGGGACGTCGCCTGCTGACCCACGTGCGCGATGTCATGCGCACCGGTGCGGCGATTCCGGCCGTGACCGCCGACGTATCACTGGCGGCAGCACTGATGGAAGTGACCAACAAGGGCATGGCGATGACCGCCGTGGTCGATGCCGACTATCGCCCGATCGGCGTGTTCACCGACGGCGACTTGCGCCGTCTGCTGGAACGCGCGCATGATCTTTCCGGCCTCACCATCGCCGACGCCATGCATGCCCATCCGCGCAGCGTCCATCCTGAGCAACTGGCAGTGGATGCGGTGCAGATGATGGAAGAATTCCGCATCAATCAGTTGCTGGTCACCGACACCGGCGGCAAGCTGGTCGGTGCCCTGCATATCCACGACCTCACTCGCGCCAAGGTGATCTGATGACCGCCGTTCAGCGTGCCGCGCGCCTGCGCCTGATGATCTTCGACGTCGATGGCGTGCTGACCGATGGCAGCCTGCATTACGGCGCCGACGGCGAGCAGATCAAAACTTTCAACGTACTCGACGGCCACGGCATCAAGCTGCTGCAACAAGCCGGCGTCGCCACCGCCATCATCAGCGCGCGCCAGTCGGCCATCGTCGAAAAACGCGCCGCCGACCTCGGCATCGCGCACGTCAAACAAGGCGTGCACGACAAACGCGCGGCTTTCGAGCAATTGCTGGCGCACACCGGCATCGCCGCCGACCAGTGCGGCTTCATCGGCGACGACGTGATCGATTTGCCGATCTTGCTGCGCGTCGGCTTTGCCGCCAGCGTGCCGAATGGCCATTCCGAAGTCCGCAGCCGCGTCCACTACCTCACCGAAGCCGGTGGCGGCAAGGGCGCGGTGCGTGAATTGTGCGACTTCATCCTGCGCGCGCAGGGCAAGTACGAGGCGGCGCTGGCACCGTATTTAGCATGAGCGACGCGCGCACCACCTCTTATCGCATCCGCATGATCGTGGCATTGGCGATCGCCATCTTGCTAGCGCTAGCCAGCTTCTGGCTACTCGATGTCATGCGGCGCAGCACCGATGATGCGCTGCCTAGCGTCAAGCGCAGCGACCCCGATTATTACGTCGATTCCTTTCGCGTCTTGCGGCTCGATCAACGCGGCAAGACCCGTTATCGCATCGACGGCGAACGCCTAACCCACAATCCGCAGGATGATTCGCACGACATCCTGCAGCCACGTCTCATCAGCCTGAGCGACAACCAACCGCCACTGACTATCCGCGCCGAACGCGCCCACGGCAACCGCGACAACAGCCAAGTGCATCTGTACGACAAGGTCGAGATGGATCGCCCCGCTTTCGCCACCGGCGCGCATCTGCATATGCAGACCGAATATCTGCTGGTTCTGCCGGACGATGAAATCATGAAAACCCATCTACCGGTGACACTCGTATCGGGCACCGACACACTGACCGGCACGGGCATGGTCGCCAACAACGCCACCCGCACACTCCACCTGGCCAGCCGAGTGCGTGGTCGGCTGGCTCCACGCCCCGGCTCCTGACTCGCATGCTTACCAGACGCACCATGAATCGACTTCTTCCCTCTTCCCTGTTCGCCCTCATCCTGCTGACATGCGCCAGCGTCCACGCCGAAAAAGCGGATGCCGACAAACCGACCAATGTCGAGGCCGATCAAATGACGTATGACGACGTCAAACAAATCAATACCTTCATCGGCAATGTGCATCTAACGCGCGGCACGATGACCATGAATGCCGCCAAAGTGGTCGTGACCCAAGATCCATCCGGTTATCAGATCGCCACTTTGTACGCCGCGCCCGGCGGCTTGGCAAACTTCCGCCGGAAACGTGACGGCGGTCCCGATTTATGGGTCGAAGGCGAAGGTGAGCGGATCGAATACGACAGCAAGACAGAAATCGCCAAGCTGTTCACGCGCGCCAAGGTGCGCCGGCTGGATGGCAAGAAGGTCACTGATGAAGCTGCCGGCGAATTCATTTCCTACGACAGCCGCAGCGAATTTTTCACCGTGAACAATGCGGCAAACGGTACCAGCGTACCGAACGGCGGCCGGATCAAGGTCATCATCCAACCGCATTCGACCACACCGAAACCATAACGCGAGGAAGCAGCATGAGCAGCACCCTGATCGCCAGCGGTTTACAAAAAAGTTACGGCACGCGCCAAGTTTTGCGCGATGTCTCCCTGCAGGTCCAAAGCGGCGAAGTCGTCGGCTTACTCGGCCCCAACGGTGCCGGCAAAACCACCGCGTTCTACATGATCGTCGGTTTGGTGCCATCCGACGCCGGCGAGATCAGCCTCGACGACACCAGCATGTCGCGCCTGCCGATTCACCGCCGTGCGCGACTCGGCCTATCCTACTTGCCGCAAGAAGCGTCGGTGTTCCGCAAGCTGAGCGTAGCCGACAATATCCGCGCCGTGCTGGAGTTGCAGCAAGAAGATGGCAAGCCCTTGAGTCGGGAAAAAATCAATCAACGCTTGGATCAATTACTCGCCGATCTGCAAATCGAAAAACTACGCGACAGCCAAGCGCTGTCGCTATCTGGAGGCGAACGACGACGCGTCGAGATCGCGCGCGCGCTGGCGACCAATCCGCGCTTCGTCCTGCTCGACGAACCTTTCGCCGGCGTCGATCCGATCGCTGTGATCGAAATTCAGCGCATCGTCCGCTTTCTAAAAGAACGCGGTATCGGCGTACTGATTACCGACCACAACGTACGCGAAACGCTCGGCATCTGCGACCGCGCCTACATCATCAACCAAGGCATGGTGCTGGCCAGCGGCCGACCTGACGACATCATCGCCGACGAATCGGTGCGCCGCGTTTATCTGGGCGAACACTTCCGCATGTAGCGGAAACCCTGCAGCGCCATGAAGCAATCGCTCCAGCTTCGCACGTCACAGCATCTCGCGCTCACGCCGCAGCTGCAGCAATCGATACGATTGCTGCAGTTATCGACGCTCGAATTGCATCAGGAGCTGGAACAAATTCTAAGCGACAACCCGATGCTGGAACGCGTCGATGACCCCCTCGATCATTCGGTGCGTCTGCTCGCCGACGGTGCAATCAGCATCAACAATCCGACCACCGACGACTCCTCCGCCGCCGACAATACCAACACCGATAACGCAAGCAGCCAAGCAAGCACGGATGGCGCGGACAACGCGGAAACTGCTGGCGCAAACGACAGCGAATGGAGTTTCGATGACGTGGCGCGCACCACGAAAGCGCCGGAAGACGACGATGCGCGCCCGCAACTCGAAGCGCATCACGTCACCCTGCGCGAGCATTTACTGGAACAGATGCGCCTGACCGTGCGCGAACGGCGCGACCGTGCCTTGGTCGAACTGGTTATCGACGCGCTGGACGATAACGGCTATCTGGAAGAAGCGCTGGAAGACATCCATGCACGCCTGCCGGAAGAACTCGCGATCGAACTGGAAGAGCTAACCATCGCCCTGAAGCTGGTGCAAAGTTTCGAGCCGGCCGGAGTCGGTGCGCGCCACGCCGCCGAATGTCTGTCCCTACAAATCCGCCGCCTGCCCAAGGTGGCACTGGTGACACGCCGTATGGCACTCGTCATTGTCGAGCAACATCTCACGCTGTTCGCCCAACGCGATTACAGCAAGCTGAAAAAAGCGCTCGATTGCGATGACGAAGACTTACGCGAAGCGCAAGCGGTGATTCGTCAATGCCATCCGCATCCGGGCGCGCTGTTTGCCAGCGATGCCTCGGACTACGTGGTGCCCGATGTGATTGTCAAACGAACCAAACAAGGCTGGCAGGTGGCGCTCAATCACGATGTCATGCCGCGCCTGCGGGTCAATGCCTTATACGCGACGATCCTCAAGCAAAACAAAGGTGAGGGCTCGCTCACTTCGCAACTTCAGGAAGCACGCTGGCTCATCAAAAACATGCGACAGCGTTTTGACACCATCCTGCGCGTAGCGCAAGCCATCGTTGACCGGCAGCGCAATTTCTTTACCCACGGCGCAGTCGCCATGCGGCCTCTTGTGTTGCGTGAAATTGC
>JAFECY010000124.1 GCA_018241865.1 Pseudomonadota bacterium
CGAGGTTGAGCATGTCGTTATCGGTGGTGCCGGGGTGTGCCGCGATGAAATAGGGGATCAGGTATTGTTCTTTGCCGGCTTCCTTCGAGTATTTCTCGAACAATTCTTTGAAGCGGTCGTAGGCGCCCATGCCGGGTTTCATCATCTTCGACAACGGGCCTTCCTCGGAATGTTCCGGCGCGATCTTCAACAAACCGCCGACGTGGTGGGTCACCAGTTCTTTGACGTACTCGGGCGAGCGCACCGCGAGGTCGTAGCGCAGGCCGGAGCTGACCAGGATTTTTTTCACACCGGGAATGGCGCGTGCCTTGCGATAGAGCTGGATCAGCTTGCTGTGGTCGGTGTTGAGGTTGGAGCAGATGCTCGGGTACACGCAGGATAGGCGCTTGCAGCT
Organism: Pseudomonadota bacterium; assembly: GCA_018241865.1. GTDB lineage: Bacteria > Pseudomonadota > Gammaproteobacteria > Burkholderiales > Burkholderiaceae_D > Paucimonas. The sequence continues at coordinate 395 of JAFECY010000124.1, forward strand.
TTCCTCGATTTTCTTGTCCTTGCAGGCGAGGCGATACATGTTGGCGGTCGGCCCGCCGAGATCGGAAATGGTGCCGGTGAAGCCCTTGGTTTTGTCGCGGATGTTTTCGATTTCGCGCAAAATCGATGGTTCCGAGCGACTCTGGATGATGCGGCCTTCGTGCTCGGTGATCGAGCAAAAAGTGCAGCCGCCAAAGCAGCCGCGCATGATGTTGACCGAGAAGCGGATCATGTCCCATGCCGGCACTTTCGCTTTGCCGTAGCTTGGATGTGGCCCACGCGCATACGCCATGTCATAGACGTAATCCATGTCTTCCATCGCCAGCGGCAGCGGCGGCGGGTTGAGCCAGACATCGCGCTCGCCGTGCGCCTGCACCAGCGCACGGGCGTTGCCGGGATTGGATTCGATGTGGAACACGCGTGAGGCGTGGGCGTACATGACCGGATCGGTGCTGACCTGCTCGAAGGAAGGTAAGCGCACCACGCTCTTATCGCGCTGTTCCTTCATGGCCGCTTGTCGTTCTTCGCGGCTCATGATTTTTACTGGCTTGACGACAGGCTCGGTCGCGCTTGTGTCCGCGGCGGTGGCGCAGTTTTCTTTTTTCTCCGGCTCCATCGCATACGGATCGATGTGCTTCTCGATCTTGCCCGGCGTATCGACGCGGGTGGAGTTCACTTCGCTCCAATCGTCGGCCGGCTTCCAGCCGTGCGTCACCATGAAGGCGGTGCCGCGCAAGTCGCGGATGGTCTTGATCGATTCGCCCGCTGCCAGCCGATGCGTCATATCGAGCAAGGCGCGTTCGGCATTGCCGAAGATGAGCAGGTCGGCCTTCGAGTCGAGCAGCACCGAGCGGCGCACCTTGTCCGACCAGTAATCGTAATGGGCGATGCGGCGCAGGCTGGCTTCGATGCTGCCGATGATGATCGGCGTGCCGGGGTAGGCTTCGCGCGCGCGTTGCGCATACACGGTCACGGCGCGGTCGGGGCGCTTGTTGGGTTCGCCGCCGGCAGTGTAGGCATCGTCGGAGCGGATCTTGCGGTCGGCGGTGTAGCGGTTGACCATCGAATCCATGTTGCCGGCGGTGATGCCGAAATATAGCGTTGGCTTGCCGAGTACGCGGAAGGGTTCGGCCGAATGCCAGTCCGGCTGGCTGATGATGCCGACGCGGAAACCCTGCGCTTCCAGCAGGCGTCCGATCAGCGCCATGCCGAAGCTGGGATGGTCGATGTAGGCGTCGCCGGTGATGAGGATGATGTCGCAGGCGTCCCAGCCGAGCGCATCCATTTCCTTTTTCGACATCGGCAGAAAAGGGGCGGCGGGGCGGCGCATGCTTTTGGCGGCGAACGCGGAGAGGTTTTTTGGGGTATGCATGGTGCGGCGATTTTACAGGAAACGCGCCCCATCCGTCGCTTGCAAGTCCTTGTTTTACAAGAGTTTGCAAGCATTTCCGATTGACCGCACGGCGGGCTTGGCGTATCGTGCGACCGTCATTTCATTGGGAGCAAACATGGATCAGCAAGCGATCGATCAGCAATACAAGGATCAGCAATACCAAGACGGTCTAGCCGTACGCAAGCAAGTGATGGGCGATGCCTTCGTCGAAAAAGCCTTCGCCGGCGTCGATGAATTCACCAAACCGCTGCAGGACTACATCACCCGCAACGCCTGGGGCACGGTGTGGTGCCGCGACGGGCTGGATTTGAAAACCCGCAGCCTGCTGACGGTATCGATGCTGACCGCGCTCGGCCGCTCGCACGAATTGAAAGGCCACGTGCGCGGCGCGCTGAACAATGGCGCGACCGTCGATGAAATCCGCGAAGTGCTGCTGCACGCCACCGTGTACTGCGGCGTGCCGCTGGCGGTGGAGGCTTTCCGCGCGGCGCATGAGGTGTTGAAGGAAGCGGGCAAGGTGTAACTGCCCGAATAAACAAGCCGATCAGTCCTCATGTGCGGCGTTTTTTTGCCATGCCGTGAACAGTTTTCTTGAATCATGGCTATGATGGCGGCATGTCAATTTTCCACAGCATCAAATTCCGCATCGTCGCGTTCGGCTTATTGTTGGCCGTGACCGGCATCTTGGTTCGGCAGTATCTCGCGCTGCCGATGATGCATGAGCAAATTCGTGATCTGGCCGCCGCTCAGCAACTGTCCATCGCCACTTACATCGCCAATGATGTCGATCACAACATCACGTCACGCCTAGCCCTGATCGCGCAATTCGCCGGTGACATGACGCCCGACATTGCGCGGCAACCGCAGAAGCTGCAGACTTGGATCGGTGAGCGGCAGCGTATCAACCCGGCCTTCAGCGGCGGCTTGATCGCGGTGCGGCCAGATGGACGAGGTTTGCTGGCCGAGTACCCAGTCGTTCCTGGCCGTGCACAACTCGATTTTGCCGAGATGGACTGGTTCCAGTCTGCCTTGCGCAGCAACAAGCCGATCATCGGCAAGCCTGCAAGCACGCGCCTCAGCAGCGAACCACGCATCGTCTTCGCCGCACCTGTGCGCGATGCGGCTGGCAATACGTTGATGGTGCTGGCCGGCGTCGCGCTGCTCAACACGCCCGGTTTTCTCGAATTGATGCAGGAAACCAAGCTCGGCACGAGCGGTGGTTTCTTGCTGATTTCGCCGGCGGATAAATTGTTCGTTGCATCGAGCGATCCAAGCATGGTACTCAAGCCGACGCCGCCGCCCGGCGTGAATCTCTTGCACGACCGCGCGATGGCTGGCTATCGCGGCACTGGCGTCACCATCAATGCTAATGGCGTGGAAGAGTTGTCGGCGATGGTATCGGTACCCAGCACAGGTTGGTTCGTGGTGGCGCGCATGCCGACTGCCGAAGCTTTTCGTCCGGTCAAAGTGTTGCGTGACCTCATGTATAAAGTCAGTTCGTTTCTCTTGCTCGTGATCGTCGTCACACTGCTGTTCCTACTGCCCTACATCCTGCGTCCGCTCACCATCGCCGCCCGCGCGATGCGCGAGATGGCTGCCGGCACACGCCCGCTGGCTCCGCTGCCCGTGACCCGCAAAGACGAAGTGGGCGATCTGCTGCAAGGTTTCAATGTTTTGGTAGAGCGCTTGCGCAAAGAAGAGACGGCGCGGCAGGCCAGCGAAGAAAAGCTGACCTTCCTCGCGCAGCACGATTCCCTTACTGGCTTGTACAACCGCGCCGCGCTGGAAGATCGGCTGGAGCAGGCGCTGGCGCGCGCCGAGCGTGACGGCTCGCAAGTCGCGCTGTTGTTTTGCGATCTGGACGGCTTCAAGGAAATCAACGATCTGCACGGCCATGACGCTGGCGACGACGTGTTGCGCCAAGTGAGCGTGCGCTTGTCCGACGGCCGTCGGCGGGTCGATACTGTGGCGCGCTTAGGCGGCGATGAATTTGTGATTTTGCTCGCCGGGCTCGACGATGCCCGCGCCGGCGCGACCGTCGTTGCTCGCCAATGTCTGCAAGCGATCGGCGAAGATTTCGTGTTTGGCGAAAAATCGTTCAAGCTCGGCTTGTCGATTGGCATCGCCTGCCATAGCGGCGCGGCGATTGCGCCTTCCTACCTGATCTCGCAAGCGGATATCGCCATGTACCACGTCAAGCGCAAGGGCAAGGGTGATTTCTTTTTTATCGACGAATGTGGCGCGTGAATTGAACGTGTTATCACGCTTGTCGTACTCAGCGCCGCCGTGCCGGACTCGCCCCTAGCCGTTCCGATAAGCGATCTGCCAACCGACGGATGGCGCGACCGGCTTTGTCCTGCGCTGCCGGGGTGATGTCGAGTGCCAACATGCTCACCGCGACGCCGGCAACGGCGTGCGTGCCGGATGAATCGAATACCGGCGCACCGAAGCAATGCATGCCTTCGCGCACTTCACCGGCGTCGATCGAATAACCGCGCGCGCGCACTGCATCCAGTTGCCCGAGAAAATCGGTTAAATTGGCCGGA
>JAFECY010000125.1 GCA_018241865.1 Pseudomonadota bacterium
GCATCATTATTTTTTAGCTATTTTTGATTATTTTCGAGGACATTTCATGAAAAAGACTCTGTTGATCGCATCCCTGTTGGCTGTTGCTCTGGCTGCTTGCAGCAAGAAAGAAGAAGCGCCTGCTGCTGTTGAAACCACCACCACCACCGTTGAAGCCACCACCACCACCACCACCGCTCCGGCCGCAGCTGCTCCTGCTGCTTCCGACGCTGCTGCCGCTCCGGCTGCTGCTGGTGCTGCCGCTTCGGCCGCTGGTGCTGCTGCTTCGGCTGCTGGCGCCGCTGTTGACGCTGCCAAAGGCGCTGCTTCGGCCGCTGGCGCTGCTGTTGACGCTGCCAAAGGTGCTGCTGGTGCCGCCGTTGATGCTGCCAAAGCCGCTGCTGCTCCTGCTGCTTCCAAGTAATCCCCATTACTTGAATGAAAAAGCCGACCTTTTGGTCGGCTTTTTTTCGTGCTTTTTACGCCTATTTTCTGCACGCTTAACGATTGCATCGGACTGCATCGTCATTTTGCTAGTTCTGCCCGCTCATATCGGCGACAAGGCAATCCAACCAAACCCCTCTTCTTGGCAAGCAATCGCCACCTCCGTATCGCTTGAGTGCAAACCTGCCAGCAAGGCAGCCCGCGCGTGCTCCGGCGTATTGTTTTTTTGGCTTAAATGCGCACCGATGACCTTGCCAAGCTTGGATTGATCCATCGCTGCCAAAATCGCGGAAGCCGTCTCATTGGAAAGATGGCCGAAAGCGCCGCCAATGCGCTGCTTCAAAGAAGGTGGATAACTGGAATCGGCCAACATTTGGCGATCATGATTGCATTCCAGCACTAACGCATCGCACCCTTCGAGCGCCTGCATCATGCGCGACGTTCCTTGCCCGGCATCGGTAAGCACACCGAGCTTACGCTGACCATCGGAGACGCAATACTGCAGCGGTTCACGCGCATCGTGCGGAACGGTATAGGGTAGAAATTCAAGATCGCCGATGGCCAGCCGTTCACCATCGCGGCAAAAGTGCACATCGACGTCATTCGCATCTGCACGCGCCGCTTGCCAAGTGCCGTGACTGAGCCATACCGGGATGCGGTGCCGGCGGGCGAACTTAAAGACGCCGCCGATATGATCCTGATGTTCGTGGGTGACGACAATGCCAGCCAAATCGGTCGGCATCACACTCAACCGAGCTAGTCGGCGCTCGGTTTCACGAATAGCGAATCCACAATCCAGCATGACTGTGGTACCCATGGAGCGGCTAGTGCTGGTCGCGCCAGAAGCGGCGCTGACCAACAGAGCGTTGCCCTCACTACCGCTGCCAAGACTAGCGAATCGCAAGACGCACAGCGGCGTTTATTTGAGCTGTTCGCTCAACAGAGTCAGGATTTTGTTAGCGGTGGGCGAATTATCCACGCGACCGTCGTTGTTCAGCACCACGACTTGACTGCGTGAACCGACTTCCTTAACCGAAACACGATAGCGCTGTGCAGTCTTGGGCTTGTCGCTGGAGCCCCAAGAGAACAGGCGGGAAATGAAGCCCTTCTCACTGGCCGCCTTGTTTTTAGCTTCGTCGTCTTGATCGACGTATCGCACGAAATACAAACCTTGTGCGCGATCACGATCTTCGACAGTGAAGCCAACGCGGTCGAGCGCCAAGCCGACCCGACGCCATGCACGATCGAAGCCCTCATCGGTCTCGACATGGCTACCATCACTGCCCTTCACCAGACGCGCGCGCGCCTGCATTGGCAAGGCATTGGCAACGGCCGTCTTGGCCTTGACATCTTCCGCACCCAGACGAGTCATCAGCAGCGACAAGAATTGTGCCTCCAATTCAGGATCGGACGGACGTGAAGTCCAGACGGTCGATTCTTTTCCGCTGACGCCAGCACCGCCGGTCAACACTTCTTGCGCGCCGCGATGGCTGATGTAAATTTCTGTATAGCCATTGGCGCCGCGCTCGAGGCGAGTACGGAATTTATCGCGCTCGCCGGTATCGTAAACGGAGTCGAGCATCTTGCCGAGGGAATTACGCAGGAAACCTTGTGGCACTTTGAGGCGGTTTTCCGCCCAATCGGTTTCCATGATGCCCGCATCGGGCATTTCGACATTAATCAGGAAACCGGAGTCTTGCCAGAAATCTTTGATAAGCGGCCACAATGCGTCGGGCGATTGCTTCACCACCAACCAGCGCTGGTCGCCGGCGCGTTCGATGTGCATGTCGCTGATCGCCGCCGGCGCAATATTTGTCGCCGTCGTTGTCGGACGCGCACCCTGCTGCATATTGAAGCCGGAAGCAGTGACGGTGCCACGGCTATCCCCCGGAATGGCGTAGCGATTGTCGCGCTGTAACTGCGTCAGGTTGGGTGGGATTTCGAGGCGACGCGATTCGACCTTGCTGGCGCTCTTATAATCGATCCGCTCCGGCTCGGTGATTGTTTTCAGGGTGTCGCAGCCAGCCAAGCCGGCCAGCATCATCACAATCAGGAGCCCACGCTTGAAATTGGCGGGCGGCACGGCAGGGAAATCGTTACGAGTCATCATGTCGATACGGGGTAGGTAACCAGAAAGTTCGGGGAAGGTTGCTTGATTGGCGGCTATTGTAATACAGCCGACTCGCGCAAAGCCGCCAGCACGGTTGCGTGATATTGCGCCGCCAACGGCACCAGCGGCAAGCGGATACCGGAGCCAATGCGTCCCATCTGTTGCATCGCCCATTTGAGCGGCACCGGATTCGGCTCAACAAATAGTTTGTTATGCAGCGGCAGCATGCGATTATTGATTTCCACCGCACGCGCGATATCGCCCTGCATAGCGGCTTTGCACAGCTCGTGCATAGCGCGCGGCGCGACGTTTGCCGTGACGGAAATATTGCCCTTGCCGCCGCAGAACATCAGCGCCATCGCAGTCGGATCGTCGCCGGAATAGACGGCAAACGATTTCGGTACCAGACGCAGCAAGTCGGTGCCGCGCGCGATGTTGCCGGTGGCGTCTTTGACGCCACCGATGCCAGGCACTGCTGCCAAACGGACGATAGTGTCATTCGCCATATCGGCCACGGTGCGACCCGGCACGTTGTACAGAATGACCGGCAGATCAACCGCCTCAGCGATCTTCTTGAAATGCTGGTACATGCCTTCCTGCGTCGGACGGTTGTAATAAGGAACAACTTGCAGCGAGGCGTCCGCGCCGACCTGTTTGGCAAAGCGAGTCAATTCGATCGCTTCAGTAGTCGAGTTGCCGCCGGTGCCGGCGATCACGGGGATACGTTTGGCGACATGCTCAACCGTGACTTTGACCAGCTCACAGTGCTCTTCCACCGACACGGTGGGTGATTCGCCAGTGGTGCCGACAATAACGATACCGTCGGTGCCTTCCGCGATATGCCAGTCGATCAGCTTGCGCAGACCCGGCAAATCCAAGCTGCCATCCTCCAGCATGGGGGTGACGATGGCGACAATACTGCCCTGAATCATGATGAATATGAACCGGAAAGATTAAAACAGCGATTGTAGCGGATCGATCGCGCCTTGGGGCATTTCCCGGCATCAAGACGGCAGAGCATCCTCCTCCATCTCGCACGAATCAGCCGAAGCTCAAACCCATCGCTTCACGCACATCGCGCATGGTTTCCTGAGCCAGCTTACGCGCTTGATCGCAGCCGTCGGCGACGATGGCGCGCACCAGCGAAGGGTCGTCCAGATATTGTTGGGCTCGTTCGTGCATTGGCTCCTGTTCCTTGAGAATGGCATCGATCACCGGCTGCTTGCATTCCAGACAACCGATACCGGCCGATTTGCAGCCTTTGACCACCCATTCACGGGTCGCATCGTCGGAATACACTTGATGAAATTGCCAAACCGGACATTTCTCTGGGTCTCCCGGATCGGTGCGACGGACACGCGCCGGGTCGGTCGGCATGGTGCGTATTTTCTTGGTCAGCGATTCTTTGTCTTCGCGCAGCGCGATCGCATTGCCGTAACTCTTCGACATTTTCTGCCCATCCAGACCAGGCAGACGCGAAGCTTCGGTCAGTCGCACTTGTGGCTCGACCAAGATCAGTTTGCGGCTGCCTTCCAGATAGCCAAACAAACGCTCGCGGTCGATCATCGACAGATTCTGCGCATCGTCGAGCATGGCCTTGGCTTGCTCCAGCGCGTCTTCTTTGCCCTGCTCCTGATAGGCGGTGCGTAACTCATTGTAGATTTTGGCGCGCTTGCTACCGAGTTTCTTGACCGCTTCTTGCGCTTTTTCCTCGAAACCTTTTTCTTTTCCGTAGAGATGGTTGAAGCGGCGCGCGATTTCGCGGGTGATCTCGACGTGTGGAATTTGATCTTCGCCGACCGGCACAAGACTGGCGCGATAAATCAGCACGTCAGCCGACATCAACAGCGGATAACCGAGAAAACCGTAGGTGGACAAATCGCGCTCGGCCAATTTCTCCTGCTGATCCTTGTAGGTCGGCACCCGTTCCAGCCAGCCCAACGGCGTCGCCATCGACAACAGCAAATGCAGCTCGGCATGTTCCTGCACCTTGGACTGAATAAAAATGGTGGATTGCGAAGGATCGACGCCGGCCGCCAACCAATCGATCACCATGTCCCAAGTATGCGTCTCGATGTGTTCGGGATCGTCGTAATGCGTGGTCAGCGCATGCCAGTCGGCAACGAAGAACAAGCAAGGCATTTCGGTCTGCAGCTTGACCCAATTCTTCAAAGCGCCGTGGTAATGGCCAAGATGCAACGCGCCGGTGGGGCGCATGCCGGAGACTACGCGGTCGGGATACATAAGTTCAGTTCAGAAGTAAAGTAAGCGGTAAAACAATCCAGTGCAACACCGTTTCAGCAGCCGTCATGACCGGCCACATCCAGTATTTTAATATCTGTAGATAGGCCAACCCCAGCACAATGAAAAATCCGTAAGGCTCCAGTTTGCCAAACTGGTAGGCCTGTCGGTGCGGTAACAATCCAAACAGGATACGTCCGCCATCCAGCGGCGGAATCGGGAACAGATTGAAGGCAAAAATCACTAGGTTGACCAACACACCCGCATTCGCCATTTGACGGAAAAACGGTTCCTCGATTCGCAAGAACACGAGCAGAATCGCCAACACCAACCACAGCAAGGCCATGAATAAATTGGCGAGCGGTCCGGCCAACGCCACCCAGATCATGTCGCGTTTGGGATTGCGCAGATTACCGAAATCGATCGGCACTGGCTTGGCATAACCTAGCAGCAAGGGGCTTTTAACGAAATACAGCAGAACCGGCAACAAGATGGTACCGAACGGGTCGATGTGTTTGGCCGGGTTGAGGCTCATGCGCCCTTGCGCGTACGCAGTCGAATCCCCGAAGTATCTTGCCGCGTAGGCGTGCGCGGCTTCGTGCAGGGTGATCGCAAACAGGATGGGTAAAACGTATACCGCGAAATTCTGGACAAGTTCGTTCATTGGCGGGATTTTATCAGATGCGTTTCTGGCGACAGGCTGCGCCGCAGACTACAAGCCCAGCAAGCCGAGATCGCCGCGCCCTTGGCGCAACACCTGCGGCTCGCCCTCGCTCAGGTCGATCACGGTGGTCGGCTCCAGACTGCAAGCGCCGCCATCGATAATCAATTCGATCTGACGCTCCAAGCATTCGCGGATCAAATCAGGATCAGTCAAGGGATGGTCGTCGTTCGGCAAAATCAAGGTCGTACCCAACAAAGGCGCTTGCAACTCCTCCAGCAAGGCATGCGCGATCGGGTTTTCCGGTACGCGCAAGCCGATGGTCTTGCGCGAAGGGTGACTGACTCGGCGCGGTACTTCCCGGGTGGCTTCCAGAATGAAGGTGTACGGTCCCGGCGTAACGGCTTTCAGCAAACGGTACTGCGCATTATCGACCTTGGCGTATTCCGCAATTTCGCTCAAATCGCGACACAGCAAGGTCAAGTGGTGTTTGTCATCGACGCCACGAATGCGGCGCAATCGCGTCACGGCATCTTTGTCGTCTAGTTGGCAAACCAGTGCGTAGCATGAATCGGTCGGCAGCGCGACGATGCCGCCGCTCTGAATGATCTGTGCCGCCTGTTTGATGAGTCGCAGTTGCGGGTTGTCGGGATGAATCTGAAAAAATTGGCTCATATGAAAAAACGGCGGCTTGCGCCGCCGTATGGCTGATCGGTTCGATCAATGCGATCCACGCGCAGCGTTCAAGGCCGCAATACGCTGCTCGATTGGCGGATGACTGGAAAACAATGCCATGAATCCCGGCTTGTCGCTGATGCCCAGCGCCGCCATGGACTCCGGCAGACTATTCGGCGTCAACCCGCCCAAACGCGCCAGCGCATTTGCCATCGGCTGCGGATTGCCGAGTAATTTTGCCGAACCAGCATCGGCGCGGAATTCGCGCTTGCGCGAGAACCAAGCGACAATTATTTGTGCCGCGATACCGAACACGATCTGGCAGACGATGACGGTGATGGTATAGCCGATGCCGGGGCCGCGGTCATTGCTGTTGCGCGACAGCGCCTGATCGACCGCATAGCCGACCACGCGCGACAAGAACACGACAAAGGTGTTCACCACGCCTTGAATCAGGGTCATGGTCACCATGTCGCCGTTGGCGATGTGGGCGACTTCGTGCCCTAGGACGGCTTCGACTTCCTCGCGATTCATCGACTGCAACAAACCAGTGGAGACCGCAACCATTGCCGAGTTTTTGAACGCGCCGGTGGCGAAAGCGTTCGGCTCGCCTTCATAGATTGCGACTTCGGGCATGCCGATTTCAGCGCGCTGCGCCAGCTTTCTGACGGTATCGACCAGCCACAGTTCGGTGGAATTGGACGGCGCATCGATCACGTGCGCGCCGGTTGACCATTTCGCCATCGGTTTGCTAATCAGCAAAGAAAAAATCGAGCCGGTGAAGCCGACCACCGCCGAAAACGCGACCAACATCTGCAAGTTCAAACCGTTGGCAGTCAGGAAGCGATCGACGCCCAACACGGACAAGACGATGCTCATGACCGCGATGACGGCGATATTAGTGGCGACGAATAAGAAAATCCGTTTCATGCAAGGCTCCTTGAGGACAATCGCAAGATAAATAAGGTCGAAGTAGAAAAAATCAAGAATGTGCTCACAGCGCCCAGTCATGCCAGACCGGCGTCAGGCCGGGCGGCAGCGGCGGCAATGCCCCAAGATCGATGCGGGATTCGCCCGGCCCGTGAAAATCCGAACCGCGCGAAGCAAGCAGGCCGTGCGTCCGCGCCACGCCAGCGTAATAGTCGTATTGCTCCGGTGTGTGACTGCCGGTCACGACTTCCATCCCGACGCCACCGACTTGCTTGAATTCCTGCACGAAAGCGTCAAATGCCAAATCCGTGAAGTGGTAACGACCGGGATGCGCGATGATCGCCACGCCACCCGCATTACGGATCCATTGCACGGCATTCTGCAGTGTCGCCCAACGATGCGGCACAAAACCCGGTTTACCGTCCACCAGATAATTTTTGAACACGTCCGGCACATCGGCGCAGACGCCGCTCTCGACCAGAAAGCGAGCAAAGTGCGTGCGTGAAATCAAATCAGGATTGCCGACGAAACGTAATGCGCCTTCATACGCACCGGGAATGCCAACCGCCGCCAGTTGCTGCGCCATTTCTTCGGCACGAGCGGCGCGGCCGCCGCGTGTGGCTGCCAATCCTTGCATCAAATCGGCATTGGTTTCATCAATACGCAAACCAACGATATGAATGGTCTGGCCAGCCCACGTGACTGAAATCTCGACGCCCGGCACGTAGCGCATACCGAAGTCGCCTGCTGCCTCGCGCGCTTCCGGTATGCCATCCAACTCGTCGTGATCGGTCAGTGCCCAGACATCGACGCCATTGGCATGGGCGCGCGCAGCAACCGCCGCCGGCGTCAGTGTGCCGTCAGAGATATTCGAGTGGCAATGGAGATCGATATTCCGCATCGACTATTTCAAATAAACATAGACATGCGGATCATTGTACGCGGCTTGGATGTCGCCTGCCGCGCACAAATGGGAATTACGCTTCCAGAAATGCCTCGATATGCTGCGCCACCAGTTCCGGTTGATCGTGATGCAGCATGTGGCCAGCGTCGGATACGTGCACCACTTTCACTTGTTGGATGAAGCCGATGCGTCGATCGATTTCGTCACGGAATTGTTCTTTCGGCCCCATCCAGCGCCAGATGTCGGTATCGACCGCCTCCACCCACAACACCGGCGCGCGAATGGCTTGCCAGCAAGCTAGCGTTTCGTCGATACGGTACAGCAAGGGACTATGCTGTTTGTGGGCAGGATCGCCGAGGATGTCCCAACGTCCGTCAGCATTTTGCGCCGCCCAGTTGGCAGCCAAGAAGGAGGCGCGCGCATCGGAAAGTCGCGGATTGGTTTTTTGCAGCCGCGCCATCACCTCATGCAGTGAGGCATAACCGCGTGCTGGCGGTCGATCATGCAATGCATCCAGCCATTTGGCATAGCGCGCTGGAGCCTGTTCCGGCTTGGTAGGCGGCATGCCGAAGCCCTCCAGATTAACCAATTTGTGAATGCGTTCTGGCCGCACGCCCGCATAGGTGCAGGCAATGTTGCCGCCCATGCTGTGGCCCAGCAGCTTAATCGTTTCGCCGGGAGCATAGTGCTGCAAGATGACGTCGAGATCGCCGAGATAATCAGCAAACCAATAAGTGTCGCTACCACTGCGCTGACTCAAACCATAGCCGCGCCAGTCGGGCGCGATCACATGCCAGTCGCGTTGCAGGCTATCGACCACGAACTGGAACGAAGCGGACACATCCATCCAGCCGTGCAGCATGAACAGCTTAGGCGCGCCTTCCTCGCCCCAATGGCGCAGGTGGTAGCGCAAGCCGCGCACGGTGAGAAATTCTGAACGGGAAGCTTTCATGCAGGAATCCGAATCGGTTACAGTGCCCCGAATAATAGCACGATCGTTCTATTGCGTGATCTGCACGTCAGCGATGTCTTAATGCAGAAACTGCGCCAGATTGAGCGACGAACTCACACCGACCAAATGAAAATGCGCTTTCAACCAGCGATCCGCCTGCTCTCGACCCTCGTCGCGTAAAGCATGCAAAAACGGCGCTTGCGTATTCAATTTGCTCAAGGTGTTCAATCGGCCCATGAATTCCTTGGAATCGACAGCGTGGAGGTTGAGCTTGCGCAGCCGCCGTTCCAAGCGACCCATAGCAAACATGCCGCGCTCCGCTTCGCGTTTGGCCAGCGCGATTCCCTGCAGTTCGGTGGAAAGCGCCGCGCCGAAGCCGATCTCGGTCAGACGGTTGTAAATCTGATCGGCAGTGGTCGGCACGTCGGTTTGCGTCGCCGAATGCAGCAGCACCAGCATGACATCGGCAGCGTTGCACTGATGCAGCAGCGGAAACAGCGGCGGATTGGCCGTGAAGCCGCCATCCCAATAGGCTTCGCCATTGATCTCGACAGCGCGGTATATGGCTGGCAAACACGCGGACGCCAGCAACACATCCAAGCTCATTTGCCGATTGCGAAAAATCCTCAATGTGCCGCTATTGACATGCGTCGCCGCGATGAACAACTTGATCGGGCACGCGGTGCGCAGACGTTCGAAATCAATTTGACTGCCCAGCATGTCACGCAAGGGATTGATATCGAAAGGGTTGAGCTGGTAGGGCGAGAAAAATCGCGTCCACGCCAAAACCGCCTCAAAACCCAACGGCGGATGCACTTGGTCGGCAATGCGGTCGGCGCTGTACGCCGGTTCTTCAACCAAGCTGAACGGCTTTTTGATGGCGACGCTTTCCCAGAACGTTTCCAGCGCCTGACGCGCACCGTCACGACCGCCAACCGTGTAGCCATGCGCTAGCACCGTCGCGTTCATCGCTCCGGCGCTGGCACCGCTGATGCCTTCAATGCCGATACGGCCATCTTCCAGCAAACGGTCAAGCACGCCCCAAGTAAATGCGCCATGTGAACCGCCGCCCTGCAGGGCCAAATTCATTTGCTTGTTCTGCATAGGCCTTTCCTTATTTATCCGAACTCCAGAACATGAATTTTTTGCGCCAAATTTACTCCGACACAAGCGCTCGCTGTCGCGTCGCCAATGCCGCGGCGATGAATAAGGCCACCGCCGAGAAAATCAGCCCGCGCTCCAACCCACCCGCGCCGTCGGCAATCCAACCCACCACAGTCGGGCCGACGATCTGGCCGAAGGCGAACACCGTGGTGAAGGCGCTGATACCAGCCGACCACGCCGCTTGCGGCAAATTATGCCGCACCAGCGCCGTAGTCGAGGCCACCACCGACAAAAATACTGCGCCAAAGATGAAACCAGAAAGGAAAACCACCGGCGCCGACGCCGTCAACGCCGGCAAAATGGTGGCACACCCCAACAAGACGTTGAGAATGACAAGCGACTGACCACCCTTGAAACGGTCAAGCATGCCAGCCCAAATGCGCGAAGACGCAAGCACGGCCAAACCCAATAGAGCATAGAACACCGTGATGACGGATGCCTGCATGCCCTGTTGTTTCAGCAAAGCGACCACAAAGGTCATATAACCGATATAGCCGACACCGTACATGAAATAGCTGGTCAGGCCCGGCAGAAAATCGCGGATGCGGAAATGCTGTTGTTTGCCAGATGCGGAGGCGTCATCGGGGATACCGCCGGTCGGTGCCATCACGAGCACTGTGCCCAGCAAGCAAATCACGCCCATCGCCAACCATGCCCATTGCCAGCCATGCGCTTGACCATGCGCGACCGCAAGCGACAGCGAGGCAGGCACCAGCAAGGCAGAAAGCGTGATGCCGATGCCGGTGCCGCCGTAATACATCCCGATCAAAAAACCGGCGCGAGCAACATGTTGGCTGCCGAGCCGCGCGATCAGCACGCCACCGGTAATGAACATGAAAGCGCTCGATATACCAGACAAAATACGCTGCATCATCAACAACGCGGTGTCGGTGACTAAACCAGACATCAGCATGAATAGCGCCGTCAAGATCGCGCCAACCAACAACAAACGACGCGCCCCCATGCGTTGCATCAAACGCGGCGTCGCCAACGCGCCGAGAAAATAGCCGAATGCGTTGCCGGTATTCATGGCTCCGGCCAGCAAGTAAGACCAATTGAGATCGGCGCGCATCACCGGCAACAGCAAGCCATAACTGAAGCGCGACAAGCCCAAGGCAATCGCCGCGCCAAGCGATAAAGCGAAGGCCAGCAGATAAGGATGCCATTGCGCGCGCAGTAAACCGTTCATGGCGCACCTATGCCGCTGCCGAGCATACTCAGCTCGCGCTCAGTGAAACCTGCTTGACGCCGCGCTTCCAAATTAAATGGCCCGCGCAGCGGCGGCGCTCTGTAGCGCTCGGCCAACTCGGCATAACAAGACAGCGGTTCCAATCCGCGCGCTGCACACAAGCAGCCATACCAGTGATTGCCGATCGCCACATGGCCGATCTCATCGCGCAAGATAATGTCGAGAATGGCGGCAGCCCGTTCGTCGCCGGCCTGCGCCAGTTTGGCGCGCACCGCCGGAGTCGCGTCGAGTCCACGTGCTTCCAGCGTGCGCGGCACCAACGCCATGCGCGCCAATACATCGTCCTGCGTTTTTTCCGCCATTTCCCACAAACTGCCGTGCGCCGGGAAATCGCCGTAAGCGTAGCCAAGACTGCCAAGATGCTGCGTCAGCAAGGAAAAATGCAAGGCTTCTTCCGCCGCCACCAGCAACCAATCAACATAGTAGGCGCGCGGCATACCGGGGTAACGCCAGATCGCATCGAGCGCAAGATTGATGGCATTGAATTCGATATGCGCGAGGGCATGAATCAACGCGGCGCGGCCTTCGACGGTATGCATGGCGCGTTGCCTGACTTCACGCGGCGGCACCAGCAGCGGCCGCACCGGTCGGCCCGGAATGACGATCGTTGATGAGAGCACCGCATCCGGCGTCAACGTGTAGCGATCATCCAACCAAGCTTGATGCAATTGCATGACGCCGTCCGCCTTCGCCACCGGCTCCGTTACGCTCAGCCAAAACAAAGCGAGCTGACGCAATTCTGTTGTTGTCTGATTAAGTTGTGAAGTCTGCGTTGCAGTCATACGAGCGGCGGTAAAATGGCGACTACGATCATTTTAATCTTCCACGACTATCCATGCCTATCTACCAATTGGGCGACCACGCCCCCGAGATCGATCCCTCCGCCTACGTTGCCGATTCGGCCAACATCATCGGCAAGGCGAAAATCGCAGCCCGTGCCAGCGTCTGGTTCGATGTCACCATACGCGGCGACAACGAACTCATCACCGTCGGCGAAAACAGCAACGTGCAGGAAAGCTGCGTCCTGCATACCGATCTCGGCTTCCCGCTTACCATCGGCAAAAACGTGACGATCGGCCACCAAGCCATGCTGCACGGCTGCAGCATCGGCGATGGCGCGCTGGTCGGGATTCAAGCAGTGGTTCTCAATGGCGCGAAGATCGGCCGAAACTGCCTGATTGGTGCCGGCGCACTGGTCACCGAGGGCAAAGAATTTCCAGACAACTCGCTCATCATCGGCTCGCCGGCCAAGGCAGTACGCACACTTTCCGAGGAAGACATCGCCCGCATGCATCGCAATACCGCCAGCTATGTCGAACGCGGCCAGCACTACAAGACCCAATTGAAACGGATCGCCTAATGGCCGATACGCTCCAAAAATTCATCTTTGAAAACGCCGCCGTGCGCGGTGAATTGGTCGAGCTTTCCGATACTTGGCGGCAGGTACAATCACGCCGCGCCTACCCGAAAGCGGTGCAAATCCTGCTTGGCGAAATGCTATCGGCAGCGGCTCTGCTATCGGCCAATCTGAAGTTCAACGGTTCCCTCATCATGCAAATTCACGGTGACGGTCCGGTGCGTCTGCTGGTAGTGGAGTGCAATGCCGCGCTGCAGATGCGCGCCACCGCCAAGCTGGCGCATGACGCCGTCGTACCGGACGATGCCAGTCTGCGCCAACTGGTGACGCCGCACGGCAACGGCCGTTTCGTCATCACCCTCGATCCCTTGGATAAATTACCCGGCCAACAACCGTACCAAGGCATCGTACCGCTGGATGGCGACACGATTGCCGCAGTCATCGAGCACTACATGCTGCGTTCCGAGCAGCTCGACACCAAACTCTGGCTGGCCGCCGACGGCCAGATCGCGCGCGGCTTGCTGCTGCAAAAACTGCCGAACGAAGGCGGCATCGATGCGCCGCTCGACACCGCACTGGAATCATGGAACCGGATGGTGGCGCTGGGCTCGACACTGAAAAATGCGGAATTGCTGGAAACCGATATCGCCACTTTGATGCGGCGACTGTTTTGGGAAGAAACCATCCGAATATTCGAGCCGGCACATCCGAATTTTCATTGCAGCTGCA
>JAFECY010000126.1 GCA_018241865.1 Pseudomonadota bacterium
TGTTGTCGATGCGTTGCTCGATGATGTGCGCCGACCAGCCGGAAGTACGCGCGATCACGAACAAGGGGGTGAACATCGCGGTCGGCACGCCCATCATGTGGTAGGACACAGCCGAGAACCAGTCGAGGTTAGGGAACATCTTCTTGATGTCCCACATCACGGTTTCCAAACGCTCGGCGATGTCGAACATCTTCATCGAGCCGGCTTCCTTCGACAACTGACGCGCCACTTCCTTGATGACTTTGTTGCGCGGGTCGGAAATGGTGTACACCGGATGGCCGAAGCCGATCACGACTTCTTTGTTTTCAACACGTTTCTTGATGTCCGCTTCTGCCTCGTCCGGGTTGTCGTAGCGTTTCTGGATTTCAAACGCGACTTCGTTCGCGCCGCCATGCTTGGGGCCGCGCAGCGCGCCGATCGCGCCGGTAATGGCCGAGTGCATATCGGAGCCGGTGCCGGCGATGACGCGGCCGGTGAAGGTGGAAGCATTGAATTCGTGTTCGGCATACAGGATCAACGAGGTATGCATGGCTTTTTCCCACGATGCCGACGGCTTCGCGCCGTGCAACAGATGCAGGAAGTGACCGCCGATGGAATCGTCGTCGGTTTCGACTTCGATGCGCTTGCCATTGTTGCTGTAGTGGTACCAGTACAGCAACATGGAGCCGAACGAAGCCATCAGACGGTCGGCGATGTCGCGTGCGCCGGGGGTGTTGTGGTCATCCTTTTCCGGCAAAGCACAGCCCAAGGCGGACACGCCGGTACGCATCACATCCATCGGATGCGATGCGGCGGGCAGCGATTCCAGCACGGCCTTCACATTGGCCGGCAAACCACGCAAAGCTTTCAGCTTGGCCTTGTAAGCCTTCAACTCGGAAGCGGTCGGCAACTTGCCGTGCACCAGCAAGTGAGCAATTTCCTCGAATTCGCAGGCATCCGCCACGTCGAGGATGTCATAGCCGCGATAGTGCAAATCGTTGCCAGTCTTGCCGACGGTGCACAGCGCGGTATTACCGGCAGCGACGCCGGACAGCGCGACGGATTTTTTTGGTTTGAAACCTGCTTGTTGCTCGCTCATTGTCTGCTCCTGTGTCAAATCAATTGGGTGGATCAATTGGGGGGATTACTTGGATTTTTGCTGGGCGAACAGCGCGTCCAGTTTTTGCTCGAAATCGTGATAATTGATGCGCTCATACAATTCCATGCGGGTCTGCATGGTATCGACCACATTTTTTTGTGTGCCGTCGCGACGCAGCGCGGTATAAACATTTTCCGCTGCCTTGTTCATGGCACGGAACGCCGACAACGGATACAGCACCAAACCGACATCGACCGATTTCAATTCTTCGGTGGTGTACAACGGCGTCGCACCGAACTCGGTGATGTTGGCCAGCACTGGCACTTTCACCGCATCGGCGAAAGTTTTGTACATCGGCAGCTCGGTAATCGCTTCCGGGAAAATCATGTCGGCACCCGCTTCGACACAGGCCACGGCGCGCTCCAGCGCAGCTTCCAATCCTTCGACCGCCAGCGCATCGGTGCGCGCCATGATGACGAAATTCTCGTCGGTGCGCGCATCGACTGCGGCTTTCACACGATCGACCATTTCCTGCTTACTGACGATTTCCTTGTTGGGGCGATGGCCGCAGCGTTTTGCGCCGACTTGATCTTCGATGTGTATCGCTGCCGCGCCGAATTTAATCATCGACTTGACGGTGCGAGCGACGTTGAAAGCCGAGGAGCCGAAACCGGTATCCACATCCACCAGCAGCGGCAGATCGCACACGTCGGTAATACGACGCACGTCGGTCAGCACATCGTCCAGATTGGAAATGCCGAGATCGGGCAAACCAAGCGAGCCGGCCGCGACACCACCGCCAGAAAGATAGATCGCTTTGAAGCCGGCGCGTTTTGCCAGCAAAGCATGGTTGGCGTTGATCGCGCCGACGACTTGCAGCGGAGATTCTTCTTTGATCGCCTGACGAAAAGCTGCGCCTGCGGAAATCTGCGTCATGGGTGGCTCCTCCTGTTTCATGATTGTGATTGCGGGGCATGAGTGCAATCGATGTGCCACCTTGCAGGAATCCTTGGTCGATTTTTGCCAAGAAGGAAATAAGTTGTTTGAAATCAGTATCTTGTATTTCATCGAAGGAAATGATCATCCCATCGAGAAATATCCAAACGTTTCATATTGTGTTACATTTGAAACGATTTTACGGAAAATGAAACGTGACGAAACACCCTTCTCTCCCACGCGACCCAGCCGACAAACCCGTCATCTGGACGGTGTCGATCTCGCGCTTGTTCGATCTGTTTCGCGACATCATGGTCGAGTTCGACGGCCGCGCCATCATCGAGCCGATCCATCTCGGCTTCGAGGAAGCTGTGCAGCATATCCGTGAACGGATGGAAACCGAGCGCTGCGACGCCATCATCGCCGCCGGTTCCAACGCTGCCTATCTGAAGAGTCGTATTGCGGCGGTGCCGGTGGTCATTGCTAAAGCTAGCGGCTTCGACGTCATGCAAGCGCTGGCGCGCGCACGCAAGGTCACTAGCGAAATCGGCCTCATCACTTATCAAGAGCCGATGTCAGAACTGGCCGAATTCCAAGCCACCTTCGGCCTGAAGCTGGAACAGCGCACCTACGCCACCGAGGAAGATGCGCGCGCCCAGATCCGCGAACTGCAAGCGGCCGGCATCAAGGCCATCGTCGGCGCAGGGCTGATTACCGACTTAGCCGAAGAAGCCGGGCTGACCGGCGTGTTCGTGTATTCGGCAGCGACCATCCGCCAGGCGTTTGAGGATGCGCTGGAAATCGCCCGCTTCACGCAACTCGAATCGGCGCGCGGCCGTACTCATCCGCAGGCGGATGCTTTGCGCGCCCGGCGTGGCTTGAACGATTTGCGCGGCGACTCGCCCGCCATGCAGACCGTGCGCCATTCGATCGGCCTGTATGCGCGCTCGCCGGCCACGGTGTTGGTGCAGGGCGAAACCGGCAGCGGCAAGGAACTGGTGGCACAAGCGATCCATCGCGAAAGCCCGCGCGCGCGTCAACCCTTCGTCGCCATCAATTGCGGCGCGGTGGCAGAGTCCTTGCTGGAATCGGAATTGTTCGGTTACGAGGAAGGCGCGTTCACCGGCTCGCGCCGCGGCGGCCACGCCGGGCTGTTCGAGGCCGCCAATCGCGGCACGCTGTTCCTCGACGAAATCGGCGAAATGCCGCTGCAACTGCAGACGCGTTTGTTGCGCGTGCTGGAAGAACGCGAAGTGGTGCGCGTCGGCGGCACCCGGCCGATCGCGGTCGATGTGCGTATCGTATCCGCCACCCATTGCGACCTCGACGCCCGCATCCAAGATGGCCGCTTTCGCGCCGACCTGTTTTATCGCCTCGGCGTGTTGCGCCTGACGCTGCCGCCGCTGCGCGAACGTCCCGACGATCTGGTGTCGCTGGCCGAATGGTGCCTAAAGCATGCGCTGGCAGCGCTCGGCGCACGGCCGCATGCCAATCTGCATGCCGAAATTCTCGCCTGCGCGCCGCTGCTCTCCGGTTACCACTGGCCCGGCAATGTGCGCGAATTGCGTAATTTGATGGAGCGGCTGGCGTTGTATCTCGCCGCCCAGCCTTTGCAGGCACTGACGCCCGGCTTCGTGCTGTCGGTTGCACCGGAATTGACCAAGGATGCATCGCCGTTACCTGCACTGACAGCCGCGCGCGCACCGGAAGAATCGATCGCCCAAGTGCTGGCGCGCTTCGACGGCAACCGCGAAGCGGCCGCGAAACACTTGGGCATCAGCCGCACCACGCTGTGGCGCAAACTCAGGCAGCCATCCTGACGAATTTCCGATACAGCGCACGCACACCGCGCCACAATCGCGGCAGCAGCCACAGCGCCAGCAAGATGAACAGCCCGAGCAGGCAGAACAACAGCACGGGATGGAAAAACGCCGCCGACAAGGTTTCCGTCATCTCGCCACCCGCTCTCCAATGTCACGGGAAAAGCATAGCAGATCAACCGATGGCGGTTACATTTTGGCGATGGACAATTCCGCGCAGCCTGCTGATAATCATCCACGGCGCGCGATCCTCTGACGCTGTCCATCACGCGGCAAGCTGCCTTCCCTCAACTTCAGGAGAAAAACATGCTGCATTATCTGTGGATGTTCATCGTCGGCATCGTGGTCGGTGCCATTGCCCGTTTACTCTTGCCCGGCAGCGAGCATATCGGCATTCTGCTGACCGGCGCACTCGGCATAGCCGGCTCCTTCGTCGGCGGCTTTATCTCCCGCCTCTTCAGCAAACCGGCCGACGGCGCGATGGTGCATCCGGCCGGCCTCATCATGTCGGTGATCGGCGCGCTGATCCTGCTGTATGGGTACAAGCACTTCGTCCACTGATTTTTCTGGCCGCCGTCGCCATCTGAAGGAGCAGTGATTCAAGATTGCAGCGCCTTGCCTGCGACCCGCGCGTCGGCGGGCACGAAACTGCCCTGACCCATCAGGGCATCTTTCACTTGCTGCAAACTGCCGGCCGCAAAGCGCCGCCCTTGGGTCGATTCATGCAGCGCCATGTTCCATTGGCCCAGCACCGCCAGCAATTGCTCCGCCGTCTTGGCGCGCTCAATGCGCTGGATGATGCCCGCGCCCAGCAGGCCAAGATAGGTTTGCGCGGTAGTCGTCATGAAATCCTTGACGATGCGGATGGTGGTCGGGTCGTCCGCCAGTGGTTCCGCGACCGGCAGCACTGCTTCGGCTGGCGTGTCCTTCCCTTCCGTCGCCACACCCGCATTGACCGCGACCGCCACGATGTAGTCATGACGCAGCAGGAAAGAAAA
>JAFECY010000127.1 GCA_018241865.1 Pseudomonadota bacterium
ACCAATATTCTGCTTTACTGTAACAAAAAGCAAGATGCATGAGAACAACGTTCTTCTATGGACATAAGGCATCGTGGCTTTTATGCGAAAAGTTACTCAAATTACAATAACACCGCTTTTCCCTCTATGTAAACTGGAAAAGCCCGGCCGCATTCAAATCGCCACCATTTCAAAATCGTCCTTGCGCGCGCCACATTCGGGGCAAGTCCAGTTCATCGGCACGTCAGCCCAGCGCGTGCCCGGCGCGATACCCTCATCCGGCAAACCGGCGGCCTCGTCATACACCCAGCCGCAGATCAGGCACATCCAAGTCTTGAATTCTTCATTCGATGTCGTGTTGCTCACAATTGACTGCCCTTCAATCAAGTAAAATGGAAAACCAGTTATCTTAATCTACCAGACGTGCAAAACCAACCTTCCCCCACCCTGATATTGACCTTCAACGCCAGCGATCCGGTCGGTGCCATCGGCCTGCAGGCCGACCTCGCTTCCTTCGCCGCCATCGGCTGCCACGGCCTATCGGTCACTACCTCGATCCTGATCGGCGACACGACCCATATCGAAGATGCGCAAGTGATCGATGCCGATTGCGTCGCCGACCAGGCGCGCGTGGTGCTGGAAGACATGCCGGTGGCAGCGTTCAAGGTTGGTGCGCTAGGCAGCGTGGAAAACGTCTCGGTAATCGCCGAAATCGTTTCCGATTATCCCGATGTGCCGCTGATCCTCGATCCTTTCCTCTCGACCATGCCGGACCAAGGCATCGAAAGCGAAGACTTGCTCATCGCCATCCGTGAATTGTTGATTCCGCAAACCACCTTGCTACTGGCATCGACGGTAGAACTGGAGCGCCTAGCCGAAACTTGGCGCGAACCTTCCGCCGAAGACACGCTGGCGCACGACGCCATGCGCGTGATCGAACTTGGTTGCGAATACCTGTTCGTCACCGGCACACCGAGCGCGGCGCATGATGTTTCCAACACCCTGTTCGACGAAAGCGGCGTGATCCGCCACGACAACTGGCAACGCATCGCCGGCTCCTTCAGCGGCTCCGGCACCACGCTCTCGGCCACGGTCGCTGCCCTGCTGGCCAATGGTTTAGACGTACCGGAAGCCGTGTTCGAGGCACAGGAATTTACCATCGCCGCCATCGCCAATGCCCAGCGCATGGGTATGGGCCGCATGGTGCCGGATCGCTACTTCTGGGCGCGCGAAGCAGAGGATGAAGAAAACGAAACCGGCTCGACACACTAATCACTCTCATTCCACGTTTTATTGCCTTATCCCAGCATGACTTCCCACAACGATACTCTGTTTGCCCGCGCCCAGCGCACCACACCCGGCGGCGTCAACTCTCCCGTGCGTGCCTTCCGTTCGGTCGGCGGCACACCCCGCTTCATCACCCGCGCCGAAGGTCCCTACACTTGGGATGCCGATGGCAAACGCTATACCGATTACGTTGGTTCTTGGGGACCGGCCATCGTCGGCCACGCCCATCCGACCGTCATCAAAGCGGTACAAGATGCGGCCGTACGCGGTCTCTCCTTCGGCGCACCGACCGAAGCGGAAATCGAGATGGCGGAAGAAATCTGCAAGCTGGTGCCGTCGATCGAACAGGTGCGGTTGGTATCGAGCGGCACCGAAGCCACCATGAGCGCATTGCGACTGGCGCGCGGCGCTACCGGGCGCGACATGATCGTGAAATTTGAAGGCTGTTACCACGGCCACGCCGATTCGCTACTAGTCAAAGCCGGCAGCGGCGCACTGACCTTCGGCAATCCGACATCAGCCGGCGTTCCCGCCGATTTCGTCCAGCACACGTTGGTACTCGACTACAACAACGTCGCGCAACTGGAAGAAACTTTCGCTCGCGTAGGCGACAAAATTGCCTGCGTCATCGTCGAGCCGGTCGCCGGCAACATGAACTTGGTACGCGGCACGTCGGCATTCCTGCACACCATGCGCCGCTTGTGCACGCAATACGGCGCACTGCTGATTTTCGATGAAGTCATGTCCGGTTTTCGCGTTGGTTTGCATGGCGCACAAGCGCTACACAACATCACGCCCGACATCACCGCTCTAGGTAAAGTGATCGGCGGTGGCATGCCAGTGGCGGCTTTCGGCGGTCGCGCCGATCTGATGAAACACATGGCACCACTCGGTGCGGTGTATCAGGCCGGCACCTTATCCGGCAATCCGGTCGCGGTGGCGGCCGGCATGGCGACGCTGAGATTGATTCAAGAGCCGGGGTTTTATGAATCGCTCGGCACGCAAACCCGTCGTCTCACCGATGGCCTGACACAAGCGGCGCAAGATGCTGGCGTGACTTTCTGCGCCGACGCAGTGGGCGGCATGTTCGGCCTGTATTTCGCTACCCAGCCTCCAACCAGCTACGCCGAGATGATGGCGAGCGACAAGGAGAAGTTCAACCGCTTCTTCCACGCCATGCTGGATCAAGGGCATTACTTTGCGCCGGCGGCGTTCGAGGCGGGATTTGTTTCAGCACAACATAGCGACGCGGTCATCGACGGCACCATCGCCGCCGCGCGCACCGCGTTTGCTGCGCTGACGTAATCAGTTTAACCAGCCGCGCCGCTTGAAATACATGAAAGGCGCGATCGCACTGCCCAGCATCAGCACCAGCGCGAAGGGATAACCCAGATCCCAGTTCAATTCCGGCAGGATCTTGAAATTCATGCCGTAGATGCTGGCGATCAGAGTCGGCGGCAGGAAGGCGACCGAGGCCACCGAGAAGATCTTGATGATCTTGTTCTGGTTAATGTTAATGAAACCGACGGTGGCATCCATCAAGAAATTGATCTTATCGAACAAGAAGGCGGTGTGACCGTCCAGCGATTCGATGTCGCGCAAAATTTGGCGCGCCTCCTCGAACTGATCGGCATTCAGCAAGCGTCCGCGCATCAGGAAACTGACCGCGCGTCGCGTATCCATCATGTTGCGGCGAATGCGACCATTCAAATCTTCTTCGTGCGCGATGGCATTCAGTGCTTCGGCGGCATCTTGGTCGGTCAAATTTTTCTTCAACACGCTGCCACTGACTTCTTCCAATGTTTGATACACCCCTTCCAACGCATCCGCCGAATATTCGACATCCGTCGCGTACAAATCGAGTAGCACGTCGCGATAATCGCCGATCGAACCGGGGCGCGAACGCGCACGCATGCGCACTAGGCGAAACACCGGTAAATCATCGTTGCGCACCGAGAACAACATGTTACGGGCGAGAATGAAAGCCACCGTGATGACGCGTGCCGGGCCTTCGTCTTCATCGAGCAGGAAGTCGGTACGCAGATGCAGATCGCCGTTCTCGGCTTCGTAGTGCCGTGCCGAGGCTTCAATATCTTTGACTTCATCTTCGCCTGGCAGGGTGACGCCGTAAATGCTTCTGACCCAAGCGCGCTCGTCATCGTTCGGATCAGTCAGATCGACCCATATCGGCGACACTTTTTCCAGATCGGCACGACTGTCGATATTGACCTGGTTGAGCCGGCCGTTTTGCAATACGAATACGTTGATCATACGTTCTCCCGACCGCAGCAATACCTGCCTGCAGCACACCCTGCGGATCGTACCCGCAAGCTTTTCAATTCTTCAGGGAGCGCGACCAAAATCTGGCCATGAATGCGCCGCCCACCATCACGGCGAGAGGCGCGATGAACTTACACGCTGTCTCGCCGACCGGCCGTTTGATGTCGGCCAATTATTCTAGGACTACCCAAGTCGGGTCTCCAAAAACGAAAACAGCGCAAGTGTACGTTCATCAATTACGGCAGGCAAGCCTGACCGCCGTCAGGCGATGATATAGCGAGAAAATGACAACGGCATTACGGCAGTTCCGCCGCACCCATGCGACGCAGAATCAGGTTGGTGCGCTTGGACAGATAGCCGGAGCCGCGATGCTTGTCGTAGAAACGGGGATTGGGCAACATGACCGCCAGCCGCGCCGCCTGCGCCGCCGACAAATTGGCGGCCGGCACACCGAAATAATGTTGCGCCGCCGCCTCGGCACCAAACACGCCGCTACCCCATTCGACCACGTTGAGATAAATCTCGAAGATGCGTTCCTTGTCCATCAGGAATTCGAGCATGTAGGTGATGACGAATTCCTGCGCCTTGCGCACATAGCTGCGCTCACCGGAAAGGAACAGGTTCTTGGCCAGTTGCTGGGTGATGGTGGAACCGCCGGCCACTACCTTGCCCTTCTTGTTGTTCTTCTCATAGGCTTTTTGCAGCGCTTCCCAATCGATACCTTCGTGTTCGGAGAAATTGGAATCTTCCGATGCAATGATGGCGCGCTTCAAGTTATTGGAAATGTGGTCATACGTCACCCATTTTTGCTGCAGTTGGGCACCCGTATTTTTCTCCCGCAGCACGGAAAGTTGCTGGCGCATGAAACTGGTGTTGCCCGGATTGTGATCCACCCACCACCATATCTGCAGGAAAAAATACAGTTGCAACAGCAAGACCAGTCCGACCGGCACGACGACCAGCCAGAAAAACAGCTTACGGATCATTTTCATGCCTGCAATTGCGCGCGCAGTGCGGCGAATACCGGCGTGGTATCGGGCCGCACGCCGCGCCAGATGCAGAAGGACTCGGCCGCTTGCTCGACCAACATACCCAGACCATCGCGCACGGCGGCGCCATGTTGCGCGGCAAATTGCATGAAGGCGGTCGGCTCCTTGCCGTACACCATGTCGTAAGCCAGCACGCCGGCATGCAGCAAGGTCGGCGCGATCGGCGGCACATCGCCTGCCAAACTAGCCGAGGTGGCATTGATGATGAGATCGAAGTGGCCTTGCAGTTGTGCAAATTCGTCCGCTTGCACCACGCCTTGCGCACCAAACTGCTGCGCCAGTTCCAGCGCCCGCGCCGCCGTCCGATTAGCAATCACCAGCGCGGCGGGGCGCTGCGTCAATAAGGGCAGCACTACGCCGCGCGCAGCACCACCTGCACCCAACAACAAGATGCGTTTGCCGGTCAATGCCCAGCCAGCATTGACGACGATATCGTTGACTAATCCGATGCCGTCGGTATTGTCGCCGTGGATTTCCCCATCGACGATATGCAGGGTATTGACCGCGCCGGCGGCACGCGCCCGTTCGCTCAATGTATCGGCGAGCGCATGCGCTTCCAGCTTGAACGGCACCGTAACATTGGCACCCTTGCCACCTTGCTGGATGAAGTCGCGCACGGCAGTCGCGAAACCGTCCAGCGGTGCCAACCAGCGCTCGTAATGCATATCCTGCCCGCTCTGGACAGCGAAACGCGTGTGAATTTCCGGGGACTTGCTGTGGGCAATCGGATTACCGAACACGACGTAGCGGTCGCTCATGTTCACTGCCCCGACAATTCAGCTTCCAGCGCTTCTTCGCGGGTGAACTTGAAGCGAGTGACCACGACCCAGACATCGTCTTTGCCATTGCTGCGCATATCCTTGGGGAAGGGGCCGAATGGCGCGGCGCGGCGAACGATGCGCAGAGCGGCAGCATCGAGCGCGGCATTACCGGATGAGCGCTCCACGGTCGGACCGCCTTCGTCCATGTAAATCTGGCCGTTCTGGAAAATCGGCAATGAAATAATCAATTCACCGTACAGCTTCTGACCATCTTTTTGCGGAAAATTCAGCGTGCCGATTTTTTCAATCCGCTCCTTGACCGCGTTGTAATACATCGCATACTCAACCCTGCGTGTGCTGGGCGAAATGATGGTTTTCTTCGGTCGCTTGCTTTCGTCTTCGATGCGTTTGTTGATTTCCGCCTCGGCACGCGCCAAAACTTTGGTGCTATCTACAGCATCACTGCCTTCCTGTACCGCCTCTTTCGGCTTGTCCAGATCGGTCACGCGAGGTACGACGAAGGGTGTCTTCTTCGACAATTGCTCCATCAGCTTGCGCTGCTGCTCCTCCATTTCGACCGCTTTACGTTGCGCGGCTTTGACGCTATCGCCTGTCTCGATTTTTTGTGAATCTGGCAGAGGCGACTTGGCGCGACCCGATTCGGCATTGCCGCCGCCATCTAGGTTCGCCTGCGCCAAGGCATCCGCCTTCAGCGGTTTTTTGTCGTGCTTAGCATTGACGAGGACGACTTCGAGGCCGGGATCGGCCGGTTTGAACTTAAAGGCGTCGGGAGCGACGAAACGAACCGTGAGGAGAACCGCATGCACCAGCACCGAGGCGGTGACGGCAATAGCGAGCGGCAGGTTTTGATTCAGTGATTTCACGCGCGACGAGGCTGCAATCGAAGTGCTGATTTTACGACAAAGTACATCGTTTTCCTCAGGATTACGCCGTTTCTGTCGCGTCGGCGTCACCAACCGCTTGCGCATGCGCAGTCGGTGACGGCAATTCAGCCTGCTCCTGCAGCGAGCTGACCGACTTCGACTCCTCGACTGCCTCCTCCAACATGTCTTCGTCCAGCGCGGCATCTGACGCATCGGGTGCGGTCTGCATCACCTCGACCAAACGCGCCTCGACCGACAGGTCGATCTCGTCCTGTCGTAACAAATCGAGCCGCACCTGCGCGCCGCGTGCCACCTGCGGCATGCCGGGTAAACGAACGATCAGCGGAATATCCACCAACCGCAGCACCTCTTCCTTCAACACCACCGCATCGACCCGCTGCGCTTGCTCCTGTGTCAGCCAACGCAGGCACCAGTAGCGCTCCATCTCGCTCTGGAAATCGGCATAGGCAGTGTAGGCGGCGTCGAAGGCGGAAACGATCGCGAACAAATCCGCATCCTTCGGCTTGAACGGCGCGGCCAATGGCGCGGTCACGCCATGCTCGGCGCAGGCCAAAATTTGCCACTGGTTGACCAGATCAGTGTAGCGCCGCAGCGGCGATGTGCTCCAGACATATTGATCGACGCCCAATCCTTGATGCGGCGCGGCGTGCGTCACCATCCGCACCTGCATGCGTGCTCCCCAACCGCTGCCAACCGTCACTTGGCTGCGATAAATACCGGGCACGCCATGCTCGTGCAAAAACTTACCCCAAGTGCTGTTAGCGAAGATCATCAATTCAGCGACGATCTTGTCCAGCGGCGCACCGCGCTTGCGGCGCACGATGCTGACCACATCGTTCTCGACATAGAAATTGAAATCGACGCGGTTAGTTTGTTCCGGTTTCAGGCCGAAGTCGGCACGCTTAGCCATGCGCCCCTGTTCCAACACTTGCGCCCATTGCCACAGCAGGGCGATTTCGCTCTTGAAGGGATAGTCGCCGGCGTCGTTCGCCAGATGCTCTTCGGTGACCAACGCATCCAGATCGTTGTGGCGCAAATTAGCGACGATCGGCACCCGTTCGGCGCGCGTTTCGATGGCGATCACCGACCAATCCTGCGGATCGAGCGTGGCGTACAGCGACAGCGCTGGACAAGTTTTACCCTCGGCCAAAGTGAAGGCGTTCACCAACTCGTCCGGCAGCATGGTGATCTTGTCACCCGGCATATAGACGGTGGATAGGCGCTGACGCGCGATGGCATCGATAGCGTCGTCGCGCTGGATGCCAAGGCCGGGGGCGGCGATATGGATGCCGATGCGCAGCTTGCCGTCATCAAGCCGCGTGATCGAAAACGCATCGTCGATTTCGGTGGTGGTGACATCGTCGATGGAAAAAGCCTGCACCTCGGCTTGCGGCAAATCCGGCACAGCCGGCAGAGTCACTGCAGGGAAGCCGGTGCCCTTGGGAAAGCACGCGAACAAGAACTTCGACAGATGCAAATCTTTGGCAGAAGCGATGCCGCCGACTGCCAGCATCAAGCGTTCCGGCGTGGTGTGCAATTCGGCGCAGGCGGCTTCCAGCGCCTTGTATTCGATGCCGTTTTTGTCCGGCTTGAACAACAATGGCAGCGCCAGCGGCTTCATCGCTTCCGGCAAACGCTGTGCTTTCAATTCTTCGACATACTGCGCTTGAATCGCGGCTTGCTGTTTCTTTTTCTCGATGCCGGCCAGCGCTGCCTTGAGCGAGGTTTCCGGCGCAGCCTTGTAGCGCCCCTTGCCCTTGCGGTAAAAATACATCGGTGCTGCGTGCAATTTCAGCAGCAGTCCGGCGGCTTCATGCGGCAGCGGCGCATGGCCGAAATATTCCGTGCCCAGATCGGCAAAGCCAAATTCTTCCTGCCCCGCCACTTCCCACAAAAAATCGAGATCGAGATCATCACCCAATGCCTGCGCATCGACTAACAGTTGCGCCGAATCGGGCGAGGCGAATTGCAGCAGCACGTCGCGTGTCTTGACCTTGGCGCGCTTGCCGCTTGGCAGTTCGACCTGATACGCCTCGCCTTGTTGCGACAAAATGGTGCCGACTTTGAAGTCGCCAGATTCTTCAAAAAATACATTCATCGTTTCTTGCTACTCACATTTTATTCATTGGATTGACCGGTGCATGACGCGGCAAGCGCGCAATCATCGGCAAGAAAATTTCAGTCACCAGCAGCAAGCCATTCTTGCGTCGGTACAAACAGCGTCGCGCAAACAATCGCCTCACTCCCTGCAAATCCGCAGCCGCACAAGCACGCTGAAATAGCGGATGCGCCGGCGACAACCGCGCATAGCATAATGCGCCGCGTCGCACCCGTGGATCGCCGAACAAAGTCGTACCAAGCGAACGTTCACCGAGGCCGCCGAAAAACGGCCAGTCGCTGGCGGTCGCGCTCAATGGCACGATGGAATGCGCGAACACCATCGGCTCACCATCGCACAACAACAACACTTCGCGTTCCTGCACACCCATCCGGCGCGGCAAAGCGACGGCAGCCATCTCGTCCGCCAAACACAGGCCGCGCTGTTGCCGCAAACGTCGCACCCGAAATTGTTGCGCCCGCGTGGTGAGTTTCTGCGTCAACGACATGCGGTCGGTCAGCCAAGGGCGCAACATCGTCGGTGCGGCAAGGCCATTGACATGCGTCAGCCAGTGCGCGCGATGCGTTCCTTGCTTCATGGCCTCACGCCGCAAAACGCCAGCACCTCGTCGGCATACTCGGAAAATTCACTGATGCCGTGATCGCTACCGTCGATGATGCGCTGACGCGCCTGCGGATAATGTGCCGCCATCTCGCGCCAGTCGAGCACTTCGTCGCCGGTGGCGGCGATCAGAAAATAACGCTCGGGACGAGTGATCTGCTCCACTGCCAGCGCGCGCAACTCGGCGATGTATTCGTGCTTGAATGCAAACGGTGCGCCCGAATGGTATTCGGTGCTGATGCCTACATATTTTTCCAAATCGCGCGGCGGTTTGACTGCTGGATTCAGCAAGACCGCGCGGCATCCGGTCTGCTCGGCCAGCCAAGTGGCGTAATAGCCGCCGAGCGAGGAGCCGATCACCGTGATCGCCTCCGCTACGACGCCAGACATCAGCTTCTGCGCCATGTCGATCGCGGCGCGTGGCGAGGCTGGCAAATGCGGGCACTGCCATTCCGCACTGCGTTCGAGCGCCTGCATGCGCTGCGCCAACAACTGCGATTTAGCGGATTGCGGCGACGAACGGAAGCCGTGCAGATATAAAATCATCGGCTCGATTTCAGCGCAGTGCATCCAGCAGCTTTTGATGCACGCCGCCGAAGCCGCCGTTGCTCATCACCAGCACATGATCGCCCGGTTTGGCCGCTTGTGCGATGGCGGCCACCAGCGCATCGATCGCGTCGAAGGCTTGCGCCTTGTCGCCCAGCGGCGCCAGCGCCGCGCCGAGATCCCAACCGAGCGCTTCCTTGCCGCTACCCTTGGCACCATAGCCGAATACCAGATCGGCTTCGATCAGACTGTCTGGCAAAGCATCCTTCATGGTGCCAAGCTTCATGGTGTTAGAACGCGGCTCCAGCACCGCGAGGATGCGCGCCTTGCCGACTTTTTTACGCAAACCAGCGACCGTGGTTGCAATCGCGGTCGGATGATGGGCGAAGTCGTCATAGACGGCAATGCCCTTAACCGTGCCACGCAATTCCATGCGCCGCTTGACGTTGTCAAAACGCCCCAGCGATGCGATAGCCTGCGCCACCGGCACGCCGACATGGCGCGCAGCAGCAATCGCCGCCAAGCCATTCATGCGATTGTGCGCGCCGCTCAGCGCCCAGCACACCCTGCCTTCGTTTTTACCCTTGAAAATGACATCGAAGCTGTCGTCGGCATGTTCGACCAGCGACCAGTCGGATTGTGCACCGCCGAACCATTCCATCTCGCTCCAGCAGCCGCGCGCCACTACGCGCTTGAGCGATTCTTCCCGACCATTGACCACCAGCCGGCCGACGCCCGGCACCGTGCGCACCAGATGATGGAACTGGGTTTCGATGGCGGTTAGATCGGGAAAGATATCGGCGTGGTCGTATTCGAGGTTGTTCAGGATCGCGGTTTTGGCGTGGTAATGCACGAACTTGCTGCGCTTGTCGAAGAAAGCGGTGTCGTACTCGTCGGCCTCGATCACGAAGAAATCCGAATCGGCGCCCTGGCCCGACAGCCGCGCCGAAATGCCGAAATTCATCGGCACCCCGCCGATCAGGAAGCCGGGATGGTAGCCGGCGTCTTCCAGCAGCCAAGCCAACATCGAGGACGTGGTGGTCTTGCCGTGCGTGCCAGCCACCGCCAGCACCCATTTGCCGCGCAGAATGTGTTCGCCTATCCACTGCGGCCCGGAGACATAGGGCAAACCGCGATTGAGGATTTCTTCCATCAACGGATTGCCGCGCGAAACGACATTGCCGATCACGAACAAATCTGGATTCAGCTTAATTTGTTCCGGGTCGAAGCCTTCGATCAATCCGATGCCTTGCGCTTCAAGCTGGGTGCTCATCGGCGGATAAACGTTGGCATCGCAGCCGGTGACCTTGTGGCCGGCTTCCTTGGCCAGCACCGCGAGACCACCCATGAAGGTGCCGCAGATGCCTAATATATGAATGTGCATTTTTTGTGGCGAAATGAAGAGAATGGGATTTTACCCGACCTGCGCGCCGGAGCTAGGCGGAGTATGATGCGCGCCATGGTCACCCACTTCTCCAACGACGCCGACCAATTACGTGCCGAAATCGCCGCCACAGCAGCGCGCATGATCGCGGAAAATGGTGCCGATTACAGCACTGCAAAACGCAAAGCGGCGCGACAAATTCTGGGCAATGGCAAGACACGCAGCGACACCTTGCCGGATAACGCGCAAATCGAGGAAGAAGTGCGGCGGCATCACGCCTTGTTTTTCGGTGAGTCCCAACCGGCGCGACTACGCTATTTGCGCCAGCTGGCCTTGCGTCTGATGGCGGAATTGGCAGCATTTCAGCCCCATCTGGTAGGCGCGGTATTGAACGGCACCGCCGGCGCGCATGCCGATATCCATCTGCATCTGTTTGCCGACAGTCCGAAGGATGTCGAAATTTTTTTGCTGAACAAGCATATCGATTTCGATGTCAGCGAAGCCCCGCCAGCCAACCCACGCCGCGAGCCCGTCGAAATTCTCAGTTTTCTCTGGCAGCAAGAAGGCGTCCACCTGCACCTGTACCAACCGGACGATTTGCGGCACCTGCCCAAAACAACCAACACGGCCGACAATGCACGCGCCGACGCCGGAAAACTGGCAACCCTGATAGCAGAAAGCGACACGCCATGAGTAAACGTGAGTACTGGCTACTTGGCGGCATCGGATTACTATTTGCAGCAATTGGCATTTATCTTGGCGTCAAAAAACATGAAAACCCACCACCCGCCCCGGATGTCGCCGCCATTTTATTCACCCACACGCTCCCCGACCTAGATGGCCAACAACACCCCCTGCGTCAATGGCAAGGCAAGATTTTGCTGATCAATTTCTGGGCAACTTGGTGTCCGCCATGCGTCGAAGAGATGCCGGAATTAAGTGCGCTGCAAACCG
>JAFECY010000128.1 GCA_018241865.1 Pseudomonadota bacterium
GACATGGAAGTGTGGCTGCAATCGGAAAACGGTTTGCTCGGCATCGGCCCGTTCCCGACCGAAGAGGAAGTCGATCCCGATTTGATTAACGCCGGCAAGCAAACCGTCACTACGTTGAAAGGCTCGTCTTTCTTTAGCTCGGCGGATTCGTTTGCGATGATCCGCGGCGGCAAGATCAACATCGCCATTCTCGGTGCGATGCAAGTTTCCGAGCAGGGCGATTTGGCCAACTGGATGATTCCCGGCAAAATGGTCAAGGGCATGGGCGGCGCGATGGATCTGGTGGCCGGCGTCGGCCGCGTGGTGGTGTTGATGGAGCATGTCGCCAAGTCCAAGGACGGCACCGTTTCCAAAAAACTGCTGCATAAGTGCAATCTGCCGCTGACCGGCGTCAAGGTGGTCAATCGCATCATCACCGATCTCGGTGTGATGGACGTGACCCCGAACGGCCTGAAGCTGATCGAACTGGCTCCGGGCGTGACCAAGCAAGATGTGATCGACAATACCGAAGCCAAGCTGGATGTCAGCGCGGTGTAATCGAGCAACTCTCGCAGTAAATAAAAACGGCGTCCGCGGACGCCGTTTTTTATTGCCGTACCGCGCAGATTACATGCGGAAGGC
The DNA here is from genome assembly GCA_018241865.1 of Pseudomonadota bacterium. GTDB lineage: Bacteria > Pseudomonadota > Gammaproteobacteria > Burkholderiales > Burkholderiaceae_D > Paucimonas. The sequence continues at coordinate 622 of JAFECY010000128.1, forward strand.
GCAGGCAGCTTGGTTGTAGCCGACGCCGGAGCCGATCATCACGACCAGATTACCGGGCTTGATTTTGCCTAGGCTGATCGCATCGTCGAGCGCCATTGGAATGCAGGCGGAGCCGGTGTAGCCCCACTTATCCATAATCATGTGACACTTCTCGATCGGCACGCCGCAGTTTTGCGCCGCCAGTTCGATGGTCGGTTTGCGCACTTGCGTGAAGATCACTTGATCGACTTCATCGGCAGTGAAATGGTTTTCTTTTGCCAGACGATGGAACAGCTTGGGCCAGCCGGTATCGTTGATTTCCGGCGGATAGCGTTTGGTCAATCGAACTTGCGTGCGGCCTTCTTTGACGGAGGTTTCGCTGGCCGGTTCGGCGGTGCCGCCGGAATAGATGCCCCAAGATTCGGCGTAGGAGCCGTCGGCTTGCATGGCTGCGCCGATGAAGCCCGGCTTGTCGCCGGCTTCGATCACCGCTGCACCGGCACCATCGCCGTAGAAGAAGATAGCGGCATCGGTCGGATCAGCCAGACGATGCATCATATAGACGCCGATCACCAGCACAGTTTTGATGCCGGGGTTGGTGGCGACGATGCCGGATGCGATGGTCAATGCGGTCGGGAACGAGGCGCAGGCGCAGCCGACATCGAAGGTACCGGCGTTCTTCGCGCCTAACTTGTGTTGTACAACAACCGAGGTTGCCGGCGTGATGTAGTCGGGCGAGTCGGTGCCGAGGATGATGAGATCGACATCTTCCGGTTTGCGGCCGGCGCGTTTCAATGCTTCTTGCGCGGCCGGCAAAGCTAAGTCGGAAGTGGCCCAGTCGTCGGGTGCATAAAAACGCTGCTCGATGCCGGTGCTGGCCGCGAATTTGCCGATGACGTCGGGATTGCCTAAAGCGGTGAAACGTTCGTTCAACTCGGCGTTGGTGACTTTGCGCGTCGGAAGATAATGAGCGGTCGATATGATATTGGCAATGCGCGACATGAAGAAAACTCTGGTGGTTGAAAGCTGGTAATCATGGCATATCGCCAAATTGGCGACAAGCAGGAAAGGGGCGAAACAGCACAGGTTCGATGGTAATCAGGCCTGTACATTCGGAGAGTGGTGGAGTGCGGAAAGTACGGAGGGCACGCTATGACAGCTTGCTGGCGATCTTACGCTTTTGTACTTTCGCCGGTTTGCGATGCCAGTTGGCTTGGCGTATGGCGGTTGTCGGTTGGGGATCGAGTAGGGGAATGAAACGCAGGTGATCGCTTGGACATTGATATGCCAGTTCGGATGCGGCCGGATCTTCATTGGCAATCCAGACGGTTTGGTCGCCTTGCCAGTCTCCCGATTCAACCATCTCGATGAATTCGGCAAAGATGCGCGAGCACAGTTCAGGAATTTCCAGCGTAAAGGCGTGCGACATTTTCGGCAGAATCAGCATGCGCGAATCCGGCGTGTGGGCGCGAATGATGTCGTGCAGGTTGCGCGGCGTGAGTGGATCGTACTCGCCGTTGAGCACCAGAGTCGGTGCTTTGATTTTCGCCAGCTCCGGCGTGATCGACTGGAAAGTGCGCAGCGATTCCATCAGATTCTGAATGCCGAAAATTTCATTGGTCGATGAACCGACGCGTTTGATGATGGCCAGCAGCGCATGATTCTTGGTCAGCCAGTCATTGGTGAAATTGAGCGGCATCAGCAAGTCGAGGTAATACTCGAAACCGACGCGCGACATGGCTTGATAAAGATTGCCGGCGTGGCAGGTCAGCAGCGGATCGAGTTCGGAAAAAGTGGAAATCGGCAGCAAGCCCTTCAGCGCGTCGGGGAACAGCATGGCGTAACGCAGCGCCACCACGCCGCCGAAGGAAATGCCCATGACATACGGTTGCGGGATGCCGAGATGATCGTGCAAGGCTTTGAGCGAAGCGGCATGGTCGTCGAAGCTAATGCCGAGTATGGGCTTGCTGGAATGCCCTTGACCGATCATGTCGTAGGTTAAGACGCGCACGCCTTTTTCCGGCAGGATTTTGAAATACGGTCCCCAATGCGAGGTGCGCATGGACAAGCCATTGATGAAGGTGATGACCGGATCGCCTTCGTTGCCGTACAGGTCGTAGTAAATATCGGTGTTCTTGTAGTGAAACACGGGCATGGTGTTGTCCTTGATGCGGCCTGCCGGCCCTGGTCACTGTGCGGGTTGCGTCTGCGGGGTGGGCGGGGTGGTTTGATGCACTGGTTTTTTTAATTCGCAAACCTCGGTCAACAGGCGCAGGAACAACGCTTCCACTGCGAGACGTTGGTGTTCGATGATCGCTTCTTTTTCCTCGACGCTCAGGTCGATCACCATGTCTTTCAGCAGGCGGATTTGGGTTTGAATTTGACGGCCGTTTTCCTCTTCGATTTCTTTCAGGGCAGCGAGGAAGGGCGTAATCAGCAACAATTGCACCGGCAGCAGCGGCACGATGCGGATCGTGGACAGGAAAGCGTGCGACAGCGCGAGATACTCGTAAAAATTACGATCGACCTTCATGACGCCGCCCATATAACGCGCCGCGCCGGTTTCCTGCCAGACGGCTAGATTCAATTGCGTGGCGGCCAGATAGACGCTGGGGTTGTTGCTCCAAGTGGTGGATTTGTTCAGCAAGGTCGTCATCTCGACTTCCTTGAAGCATTGGCTGTGCAGAAATTTGTAAGGCAGCCATTCCATTTGCTGGAATTCCACGCGCGACAAAATGCCGGCATTGGTGCTCTTGACGCCCTGCAGGAACAGGCTGATGCGCGTCTGAACATCCGCTTCCAGTCCTTCGGCCTTGAAAAATGCCATTGCGCGTTTGCGCGTATCGGTGGATTGGTCGGCCATACTTTCCTCTATTGAATTGCCATGCCGGCGGTGCTTGGTGCGCTGCGATGAAACCAGGAGGCAGTTTACTTGAATCACCGGGGCTTTTCCAGCCGGCGAGTGATTAGTGTCGGAGCGCCTCGTTAATTTTGCCGCGCTGCTTGATATTCCGCCGATGAGCTTTTAAAGTCGAGGGAAATGACAAAGGCATGACAATACAAGGAGACGACATGCGGCAACATCATTTTCTGGGCATGAATCCAGACGGTTTTCATAAATTGGCCTACACCGAATGGGGCGATCACGCGAACGGTGATGTCATCATCTGCGCGCACGGTTTGACGCTGAACAGCCGCTATTTCGACTGGTTCGCCAAGGCATGCGAAGACCATTACCGCGTCATCTGTCCTGATGTCGTCGGCCGCGGCCGCAGTGCTTGGGTCAACCCGACGAATTACTGGTTCGACCAATATCTGGCGGATGCAGCGAGCTTGCTGGCGCGGGTCGGCGTGGAGAAGGTGAATTGGATCGGCACCTCGATGGGCGGGCTGATCGGCATTTATCTGGCGACCAAGGGCAATCAACCGATCAAGCGGCTGGTCCTCAATGATGTCGGTCCTTTCATACCGAAAGCCGGGCTGCTCGGCATTGCAGATTACATTGGCAAGGATGAACGCTTTCATCATCATGATGAAGTCGAGGCGCATCTACGCAAGCTTTATCCCAAGTTCGGCAATTTGTCGGAAACGCAGTGGCGGCATTTGGCGCGCATTGGTTCGCAACTGACCGAGGACGGCGATTTGCGCTTGGCTTACGATCCGCGCATACGCGAAAATTTCGGCCAAGCGGTCGAGGATTTTCAGATTTGGGATTTATGGGAGAAGATCGATATTCCGGTATTGATTTTGCGCGGTTCGGAGTCGGGCATATTGACGCAGGAGACGCTGGATGAAATGTTGCGTCGCAATCCGCATGCGCGCAGCCATGTGTTCGAGGGGATCGGCCATGCGCCGCCGTTGATGACCGGCGACCAGATCGACGTGGTGCTGGATTTTTTGGCGCGCGCCTGAATCGCGCTATCTGAAAACAAAAACGCCCGGACTATGCCGGGCGTTTTGTTTGGGCGGAGCGGAGATTACTGCGCGACCCAGCCGCCATCGACATTGAGCGAAACGCCGCGCATCTGGCTGGCGGCATCGCTGCACATGAAGACGGCGACCGCACCCAATTGTTCAGGGGTGACAAATTCACCGGACGGTTGTTTTTCGGCCAGCAGGGCGCGCTTGGCTTCGTCGCCGGAAATTTTTGCCGCTTCGGCGCGGGCATCTACTTGTTTTTGCACCAGCGGAGTCAGTACCCAACCAGGGCAGATGGCGTTGCAGGTTACGCCGGTGTCGGCCGTTTCCAGTGCGGTGACTTTGGTGAAGCCGATGATGCCGTGCTTGGCGGCGACATAGGCCGATTTTTGCGCCGAGCCGACCAAGCCATGCACCGAAGCGATATTGATGATGCGACCCCAGTTCTTCGCTTTCATCGACGGCAGGGCGAGGCGGGTGGTGTGGAAAGCGGAAGATAAGTTGATGGCGATGATGGCATCCCACTTTTCGACCGGGAAATTTTCGATGTCGGCGACATGTTGGATGCCGGCGTTGTTGACTAGGATATCGACGCCGCCGAATTTATCAGCGGCGAATGTCATCATCGCGCCGATTTCAGCGGCCTTCGACATGTCGGCATTGTGGTACGCGACTTGTACGTCAAATTCTTTGGTGATGGCGGTTTGCAGCGCGTCGATTTCTTTCGCGTCACCAAAACCATTCAAAACGATATTGGCACCTTGCGCGGCCAACGAACGGGCGATGCCCAGACCAATGCCGGAAGTGGAGCCGGTGACGAGTGCGGTTTTACCTTTGAGCGTGTTACCTTGCATGTTGTCCTCTTTGAAAGTACTTTTTGGTGCCAAAACGAAAGATTTTAATCCGATTCGGCATTAAAATGTTGAGTCATTTCGACTCTTCGCTTCGCATTACTTAATATTGACTATGAATCAAGCTCAACTGCAAAACGCCCCGTGTACGATCAAAAGCGTTCAGTGCTTCTCTCCCGCCGGGCTGCACCGCATGGCTTACAAAGAATGGGGCGATCCCGCCAATCCTAAGGTGCTGGTTTGCGTGCATGGGTTGACGCGCGTTTCTGATGATTTCGATAACCTGGCGCAGGCCATGTGCAAATATTATCGCGTCATCTGCCCGGATATCGTCGGTCGCGGTCGTTCCGACTGGTTGCGCGACCCGCGTCACTACGTCATCCCGCAATACAACAGCGACATGGTGACTTTGCTGGCGCGCCTCAACGTGGAAAAAGTGGATTGGGTCGGTACATCGATGGGCGGGTTGATGGCGTTGGAGCTGGCTGCCATGCCGAACAACCCGATACGCAAATTGGTGCTCAACGATATCGGGCCGGCGCTAGATAAAAATTCTTTGGCGGCTATCGGCGATTACGTCGGACAAGAGCTGCATTTTCAGTCTTACGCGGAAGCGGAATCCTACATCCGTTCAATTTCAGCGGCTTTTGGCCCGCACACCGATGCCCAGTGGCATGCGTTGGCGTCCTCGGTGCTGCGTCAGCAGCCGGATGGGCGATGGATCAGGCACTACGATTTGGCGCTGGCGGAAGCGTTCAAGCGCACTTATTTCACCGATGCCGCAAAAACCGAAGCCATGCTGTGGGCAGCTTACGATGCGATCACGGCACCGACCTTGCTATTGCATGGCATGGAATCCGGTTTGCTCTCTGTGGAAAGCGCCAAGCGCATGACCACGCGCGGCCCGAAAGCCAAGTTGGTTTCGCTGGACGGCATTGGCCATGCGCCGACCTTGATGCACGACGATCAGATCGCGATTGTGAAGAACTTCTTGCTGGCGTGAGTCGGCCTACTGAACGCATTCGATGGATATTCAACGCTTCCACCCTGGCAAGACGCTATCCGAGATGGCGATTTTCAACGGCACGATTTATCTCGCCGGCCAGATTGCCGAGGATGTGAGTCAGGATATTCGCGGCCAGACTCGCGAAGTGCTGGGACACATCGACCGCTTACTAGCAGAAGGCGGCAGCGACAAGAGCCGTATTTTGATGTGCCA
>JAFECY010000129.1 GCA_018241865.1 Pseudomonadota bacterium
CTGCTACGGGAGTTTTCGCGGGTTTCTTCATTGAGTTCGCCATGGAATCAAATTCAGTTAGAGGTTGCTCTTGCGACGCGGTTCAGACCAGACCGCCTCAAGACGTAGATATGCATGCATCAAATGAAATCAATGACACAGGCTGCGTAATTTTTCATCAACCCACTCAGTAAAGCTGCCGGAGACGAAACACGCTAAGGTCTTGAATCAAAAGCTTTTAATTATAGCACAGCCAGAACACTGCCTTCGGCAGCTTGCCGCACTCCTAGAAACAAGTCTCGCTCACTACTCGCGCTGACTGATTTCCATCTGCGCCTGCTGCCGCAATTGCTCTTGTTGCAAGTTGATCTCACGATAGCGTTGGCGCGCTTGCTCGGTCTGCAAACCGCTAGCGGCCAATTGCTCCTGCTCCTGCTTCAGATTTTTCATTCTGGTTTGCCGCACTGCGCCGGCAAGTTCGAGTCGGGCAGCGTCAATCTCCGATTCCTGTTCAGCCGCAATGCCGGCGATCAATTCATCAAAGTCATCATCCGCCGCGCGCAAACGCTCCGCTAAAGCAGCAAAATTGGCTTGCGCCCCAAGCTCCCGACCGGCTCGCACCAAACGCAACAACATCGCGTCCGGCTCCGTCACCAACTGCTCCAGCGCCTGTAGCGCCACGTCGTCTAGCTCGCTGGCCAGCGCGGGATGTGCGACCAGCAAGCGCAGTATCTGTCGCTCCAGTCCGGCCGGAGCTGGTCGGCTGCTGCGCGGCGGGGCGACGCGAATGCGCGCTACCGGCTGCGCCAACTCAAACAAGGTTTCGATTTCCGCCGGCGTGGTTTGCGTCAATTGCGCCAGCCCGCGCACAATCTGCAGCCGCAAAGCGGAAGCCGGCAAAGCTTGCAGCAACGACTTGGCATCGAATTGCGCGCGCGCTCGGCCTTCCGGCGTGTTCAGGTTGTTCTCGCCCGTTACTTCCTTCAACAGGAATTGCGACAAGGGCATGGCATCGCGAATTTGCTGCGCGAAAGCGTCGGCACCGTATTCACGCACATAACTGTCAGGGTCGTGCTCGGTCGGCAGGAACAGGAACTGGATGGTCTTGTTGTCGCCGGCATAAGGCAGGCAGGCATCCAACGCCCGGCGTGCGGCGCGGCGACCGGCGCTATCGCCGTCGAAACTGAAAATCACCCGGTCAGTCTGGCGCAGCAGCTTTTGCACGTGAATCGCGGTACACGCCGTGCCGAGCGTGGCGACCGCTTGCGGGAAGCCCAACTGCGCCAGCGCCACCACATCCATGTAGCCTTCCGTGACCAGCACATAACCCGCTTCGCGGATGGCCTGACGCGCCTCGAACAAGCCGTACAACTCGCTGCCTTTCTGGAACAGCGGTGTTTCCGGCGAGTTCAAATACTTCGGCTCACCCTGGTCGAGTACCCGACCACCGAAGCCAATCACTTGCCCTTTCACATTCCTGATCGGGAACATGATGCGGTCGCGGAAGCGGTCGTAGCGTTTACGACCAGCACCCTCTTCCTCGCTCTTGTCGATCACCAAACCCGACTCGACCAAGGCATCATTTTGATAATCCGGGAACACTGCCTTCAGGCCATCCCAGCCCTCCGGCGCATAACCCATACCGAATTTGGCGGCGATCTCACCAGACAGACCGCGCCCCTTCAAGTAAGTCACCGCTCGCTGTGAGCCGCGCAACTGGTGGCGGTAATAGTCGCAAGCACGGCTCATCACTTCGGACAAAGCCAGCGTCTTCGCCTGCACTTCGGCGCGCTGTGCCGGCGGCAATTTATCTTCGGCTTCCGGCACCACCATGCCGACGCCTTGCGCCAAGTCCTTCACCGCCTCGACAAAACCCATGCCCGAATACTCGATCAGGAAGCCGATCGCGGTGCCATGCGCGCCGCAGCCGAAGCAGTGATAGAACTGCTTGGTCGGACTGACGGTGAAGCTGGGGGATTTCTCGTTATGGAAGGGGCACAGCCCCATAAAATTCACCCCGCCCTTCTTCAACTGGACATAACGTCCCACCACGTCGATGATATCGACCCGGTTGAGCAAGTCTTGGATGAAGGATTGCGGGATCACGGCGGCGTGCCGTTCTATTCGTTCAGGCTCAGGCTTTGGACAGCGCGGCCTTGACCAGCGCGGACACCGCCGTCATGTCGGCACGGCCAGCCAGCTTCGGCTTCAATATGGCCATCACCTTGCCCATGTCCTGCGGACCGGCAGCGCCGGTGGCGGCAACAGCCGCAGCCAGTTCAGCCTGGATTTCCGCCTCCGACAGCGCAGCCGGCATGTAGGCCGACAGCACGGCCAGTTCGGCCTTTTCAATGTCAGCCAAGTCCTGACGGCCACCGGCCTCGAACTGCGTAATCGAGTCCTTGCGCTGCTTGACCATCTTGTCGATGATCGCCAAAACCAGCGTGTCGTTCAGTTCAACGCGCTCATCGACCTCTTTCTGCTTCATCGCCGCCGTCAGCAGACGGATGGTGCCTAGGCGCGCGCTATCCTTGGCGCGCATGGCGGCCTTCATGTCGTCGGTGATTTGTTCTTTCAAGCTCATGGCTACTCCAATGCTCAAGTCGATCAGGTCAAAAAACACCAAAACCCGCTGCGGTGTATTGCCGGAGCGGGTTTGCAAATGTGCCGCACAAAAGTGCGGTCGCGAATCAGTACAGCTTCTTCGGCAATTGCATGCTGCGGATGCGCTTGTAATGGCGCTTCACGGCAGCAGCCAGCTTGCGCTTGCGTTCTGCAGTCGGCTTCTCGTAAAACTCGCGCGCGCGCAACTCGGTCAGCAGACCGGTTTTTTCGATGGTGCGCTTGAAGCGACGCATAGCAACTTCAAACGGCTCGTTTTCTTTCAGGCGAATGGTGGTCATGTAAAAACAGCCCAATAAATTTAGGGAAAGACCGCGATTGTAGCAGTTTTTGATTTTGGATGAAAGTTTTCCAATACCGGAATCTCCATCTTTCAAGCAAATTTAGGCAAAAATCTAAAAGTTACATTGAAGTACACTGAAACAAATTACCAAATATCAACACTGGTGAGGCGGTTGATGATCGAGACAGAAGAAACATTGCTGCGCCGACTCTCCGGGCTAACAATCTTGCTCTGGAGTCTCGTGCTCGGTGCTGCGGGCATCGTGCCGTTACTGCTTTACATTGCGTTCGGCCCATCCGACGGCAATCCCATTGGGCTTGGGTTGTTGGCCGCATTCGCCGTGCCAGTTGGCGCGATCGGCGCGTGCACCGGCTTGGTCAAAATGCTGATAGAACGATGCATCGGCGACAGGGGATAAATTATGTTCAAAGTACTGGGTATTCTGCTGGGACTGTACACATTGCATGCTGCGTTGAAAGGCGAGGTTTATGCAAAATCCGGCGCATGGGGCAAAACCGTATCGCGCACGGAAGCGCCCGAATATTTTTGGGTGATAATCGCAATTTATGCATGTCTTGCGATCGCCTTGGTCGCCTTATTCTAATTGTCGTTTTCCTGATTCGACTGGTCGATCCTCAAACCCCCAACCCCGCCGCCACACCAGACGCCCACGCCCACTGAAAGTTGTAGCCGCCCAGCCAGCCGGTGACATCGACCGCCTCGCCGATGAAATACAGCCCCGGTACCTTGTTGACCATCATGCTTTGCTGCGACAGTTCGCGCGTATCGACGCCGCCGCGCGTAACTTCCGCCTTTTTGTAACCCTCGGTGCCGTTCGGGATCAGTTGCCAGCGATTGAGCGATTCGCCAAGCTGGCGCAGCTTCTTGTCGGGCATGTCGGCCAACCGCGCATCGGGCGCGAGACCTTGCACCTGCAGCCAGCTTTCGGCCAAGCGTGACGGCAGCCATTGCGTCAGCAGGTTGGCGAGATTTTTCTTGAGCGTGGTCTTGCCGGCGATGAGAATTTCGGCGATATCTTCCTGCGGCACGAGGTTGATGGTGAGCGGCGTGCCGGGTTGCCAGTAGCTCGATATCTGCAGCACCGCCGGGCCAGAGAGACCGCGATGGGTGAACAGCAGGTCTTCGCGGAAATGGCCGCGCGCTTTCTTGACGCCGGTTTCGATATCGACTTCCAGCGCAATACCGGCCAGCGGCACGAAGGGCTGCCATTGCGCACTGTCGAAAGTCAGCGGCACCAATGCCGGACGTGGCTCGATCAGTTTCAAATCGAATTGTTTGGCGATGCGGTAGGCGAAATCGGTAGCGCCGATCTTGGGAATCGACAAGCCGCCGCTGGCGATGACGACGCTGGTCGCCGTGATTTCACCGGCATCGGTATCGATGCGATACGCCTCCCCCGACTTGCCGATGGCGGCGACCTTGCACGGCATGCGCCAGGCGACCTTGCCTGCATCGCATTCGGCTTTCAGCATATTGATGATGTCTTCAGCCGAGTTATCGCAGAACAACTGGCCCTTGTGCTTTTCATGAAAGCCGATGCGATAACGTTTGACCAGCGCGATGAAATCCTGCGACGTGTAACGCGCTAGGGCGCTGCGGCAAAAATGCGGATTCTCCGACAGGTAGTTGGCCGGGCCGGCGTCGATATTGGTGAAGTTGCAGCGGCCGCCGCCGGAGATGCGGATTTTTCCCGCCAGCTTATCGGCATGATCGATCAAGACCACGCGCCTGCCGCGCTGGCCGGCGACAGCGGCGCACATCATGCCGGCCGCGCCCGCGCCGATCA
>JAFECY010000012.1 GCA_018241865.1 Pseudomonadota bacterium
AAGGTCGGCAAGCCGATGCCTAGGTTCACATAGAAACCGTCCTGCAGTTCTTTTGCCGCGCGTGCGGCCATTTCATCACGAGTCCATGCCATGTCTGTTCTCCGCTTACTTACGAATAGTGCGTTGTTCGATGCGCTTTTCCGGCGTGGCGTTGACCACGATGCGGTGCACGAAGATGCTCGGCAGATGCACCTGATCTGGATCGATCTCGCCGACTTCAACCAGCTTCTCGACTTCGACGATGGTGAGCTTGCCGGACATAGCGACGTTCGGGTTGAAGTTGCGCGAAGTCTTGCGGAACACCAGATTACCGGCCTTGTCGGCCATGTAAGCCTTGACCAGCGCCACATCAGCCACCAGCGATTTTTCCATCACGTATTGCTGGCCGTTGAATTCGCGGATTTCCTTGCCATCGGCGACGATGGTGCCCACGCCAGTTTTGGTGAAGAACGCCGGAATGCCCGCACCACCGGCGCGCAGTTTTTCAGCCAGCGTGCCTTGCGGGGTGAATTCCAATTCGAGTTCGCCCGCCAAAAATTGACGCTCGAATTCTTTGTTTTCACCGACATACGACGAAATCATTTTCTTGATCTGGCGCGTATTCAACAACTGGCCGAGTCCGAAACCGTCCACACCAGCGTTGTTGGAAATGGCGGTCAGGTTCTTGACACCGGAATCGCGCAGCGCAGCGATCAGCGCCTCGGGAATGCCGCACAGACCAAAGCCGCCGACGGCGATAGTCTGTCCGTCCTTGACGACACCGGCCAGAGCAGCAGCGGCATCGGGATAAAGTTTTTTCATGTACCCCTCTCCTCTTCTATATGGAAATGAAACACTGTTTCTTCTTAAAGCAAGTCTGCCAGCTTATGATGTGGCAAAGGACAGTACAATACCGTAAAAATACCTTATTTTCACCCCCTAACGGGGACATTTCGGAGTGTGAACGGATTGCAAACGATCGACTACGAAACCATCTTTCAGCGTGCCCCGGTCGGCATGTGCGTCACGCAAAACCGCATCATCCAAGCGTGCAACGACGCTGTCGCCAAAATGTTCGGCTACGAACGCTCGGCGTTGATCGGCCGCTCGCTGCTGGTCATGTACCCGACCCCGGACGAATTCGAGCGCACCGGCGCGCGCATCGTCCCGATCATGAATGCCAAAGGCAGCTATTCCGACGACCGCATCATGAAGCGCGCCAATCAAGAATTGTTCTGGTGCCACGTCAACGGCCATTCACTGATACCAAACGACCCGCACGCCGCCGGCATTTGGACCTTCGAGGATTTGAGCGCCAAGCGCCCGGTCAGCGCTGAACTGACGCCGCGTGAACGCGAAATCGCCGCGCTGTTAGTGGAAGGCAAGACCAGCAAATTGATCGCCCGCCAAATCGGCTTGAGCCCGCGCACGGTGGAAATGCATCGCGCCAAACTGATGCGCAAATTCTCTGCCGCAACTTCCAGCGAATTGGTGCATCGGCTGGTGGGCGTGAGCAACTAACACACTGCGCGCCCTTTCAGATAGTCAGGCAATCAGGTAATTTGGCTGCGCAATAGCTGACGCAAATCTTCCGGCAAGGGCGTCGATTTTCCCAAGCCGAAATCCACCCAGACCACTTTGGCGGCGCCCTCCGCTACCAACACATCCGGCTCGTCGGTTCGGCAAATTTCGTAAATGGTCTCGAAGCTGGAGCGTCCCGGTTGCCCGACATAAGTACGCACCTCGACCTCGCCCGGAAACTGCAATTGCCGGATAAACGTGCAACTGGCATTGACCACCACCGGCCCCTCGCTGCGTGCCTTCACTGTAAAGCCGGTTTGCGACAGCCATTCCACCCGCGCCTGTTCCATATAGCGAAAGAAAACCGTATTGTTGACATGCCCCATCGCGTCCATGTCGCTCCAGCGGATCGGCATGCGCGTGGTGTGCAAAAGTTTTCTGTCCATTGATCTACCCTTATTGCACGCTCATGCCATCGTCGGCGGCCATGATCGCGCCGTTGATGAATTGCGATTCGTCCGAAGCCAACAGCAACAACAAGCCATCCAGATATTCCGGCTGGCCGACGCGCTTGCGCGGCAAAATGCCGATTAGCTGCTTGCCCTGTTCACTCTCGAAAAAGTCGGCGTTGATCTCGGTGCTGATGTACCCCGGACAAATCGCATTGACGTTGATGCCGTGCCGCCCCCACTCCACCGCCATCGATTTGGTCATGTGCACCACCGCTGCCTTGCTCATGCAATAAATACCGATCTGCGGCACCGCTTTCAGGCCGGCCGCCGACGCGATATTGATGATGCGATGCTGCAAACGCGGATCGCCCTTGGCGCGCGCGATCATGCGCTTGGCCGTTTCCTGTGCGACGAAAAAAGCGCCGCGCTGATTGGTATCCATCACAAAGGCATAATCGTCCGGCGTCACATCCACCAGCCGCTGTGTGGTCGAGACGCCAGAATTATTGACCAGAATATCGATCGGCCCCGCCTCGGTTTCCGCATGCGCAATCGCTGCCTTGATGCTGCCGTAATCAGTCACGTCCAGCGCCACCACATGCGCCGCGCCACCGTCGGCTTCGATCTCGGCACGCAATTCTTTCAAACGCTCGGTGCGGCGCGAAGCCAGCACCACTTGCGCGCCGCCCTTCGCCAGTACCTTGGCAAAGCGCGCGCCCAATCCACTGGAAGCACCCGTCACCAGCGCGATCTTGCCTTCCAAATTGACTTCGATTCCCATGCGATCCTCTCTTGTGTTTTTCTGCGCCAGCTTGGAAACTTAGCACTTTCCAATGATAACGGCATTGGCGCAGACGACATTTTGCCTTAGAATGCAAAAATTAGCACACTCGTTCGATTATTTATAATGGAGACTTCATGACCAGCTTGCTCGAACAATACGGCCCGCGCGAAGCGATGGAATACGATGTGGTCGTGGTCGGTGGCGGTCCCGCCGGCTTGGCGGCGGCTATCCGCTTGAAGCAACTGGCTGCGGAAAAAGGCCGCGAAGTCTCGGTCTGCGTGCTGGAAAAAGGCGGCGAACTCGGCGCGCACATCCTCTCCGGCGCGGTGATGGACCCGCTCGCCATGACCGAACTCTTCCCCAATTGGAAAGAACTGGGTGCGCCGCTCAACACGCCCGTCACCGAAGACCGCTTTCTGTTTCTCACCGAAACCGGCGCCACCAAAACGCCGAACTGGATGCTGCCGGCCTGTTTCCAGAATCACGGCAACTACGTCATCTCGCTCGCCAACGTCGTGCGCTGGCTCGGCCAGCAAGCCGAAGCGCTCGGCGTGGAAATCTTCCCCGGCTTCCCCGCAGCGGAAATCCTCTACAACGACGATGGCTCGGTCAAAGGCGTCGCCACCGGCAACATGGGCGTGGACCGCGCAGGCAAGCCCACTGCCGCCTTCCAGCTCGGCATGGAACTGCATGCGAAATACACGCTGTTTGCCGAAGGCGCACGCGGCCACCTCGGCAAACAGTTGATGCAAAAATTTGACTTGAACAAGGACAAGGACCCGCAAAGCTACGCCATCGGCATCAAGGAAATGTGGGAAGTCGACCCTGCCCAGTCCCAGCCGGGCCTGGTGGTGCATACCTCGGGCTGGCCGCTCGACCGCAGCACCTACGGCGGCTCCTTCCTCTACCATCTGGAAAACAACCAGGTCGCGGTCGGCTACGTGGTCGGCCTGGCCTATGAAAATCCTTACCTCTCGCCCTACGAAGAATTCCAGCGCTACAAGACCCATCCGGCCATCCGCACTTTCTTTGAAGGCGGCAAGCGCATTTCCTACGGCGCGCGCGCCATCACTGCCGGCGGCATGCAATCGCTGCCCAAGCTGACCTTCCCCGGCGGCGCATTGATCGGCTGCGAAGCCGGTTTCTTGAATGCCTCGCGCATCAAGGGCAGCCACGCCGCCCTCAAGAGCGGCATGCTGGCCGCCGACGCTGCCTTCGATGCATTGGGTGCCAACCGTCAGTTCGACGAACTCGCCGCCTACCCGGCCGCCTTCGAGCAATCCTGGCTGCGCGAAGAATTGCACAAGGCACGCAACTTCAAACCATGGATGAGCAAGGGCCTTTACATCGGCTCGCTGATGTTCGGCATCGACCAGATCCTCTTCCGCGGCAAGGCGCCCTGGACCCTGCGCCGCTCCAAGGCCGATCACGAATATCTGAAGCCCGCTGCCGAATGCCAGCCGATCAGCTATCCGAAACCGGACGGCAAGCTCACCTTCGACCGCCTGTCATCGGTGTTCATCTCGAATACCAACCATGCGGAAGACCAGCCAATCCACTTGACGCTGAAAGATGCCAGCGTGCCGGTCAATATCAATCTAGCGACCTATGCCGGCCCGGAAGCGCGCTACTGCCCGGCGGGGGTGTATGAATTCGTGAAGAACGATGACGGCGCTGACCGTCTGCAGATCAATGCGCAGAACTGCGTGCATTGCAAGACCTGCGATATCAAGGACCCGACGCAAAATATTGTGTGGGTGACGCCG
This sequence comes from Pseudomonadota bacterium, assembly GCA_018241865.1. Lineage (GTDB taxonomy): Bacteria > Pseudomonadota > Gammaproteobacteria > Burkholderiales > Burkholderiaceae_D > Paucimonas. Next base: position 4,503 of record JAFECY010000012.1, read on the forward strand.
GAAGGTGGGGGGGGGCCGAATTATCCGAATATGTGATTTAAGAGCGAAAATCCAACTCAGTGTTCGGTATAGATGGAAACGTCAATCGAAATTCAGAATTCCGTAAATGAACTGGCGAAAGATCTATTGCGCGAGGACGAAATGGGCGCAGTCATACGTGCGCACATCCGACTCGAAAGTATTTTTATTAAACTGGTGGAGTCCTTATTAACATCGCCCTCACATCTTAAACGTCTTGAACTTGATTATGACGGTTACGTAAACCTTGCCCTTGCACTCGGACTAGATGATGACTTAGGTCCAGCTTTAAGGGCTCTGGGCAAACTACGCAATAATTTCGCCCACAAATTGGATACAAAACTCGATTC
>JAFECY010000130.1 GCA_018241865.1 Pseudomonadota bacterium
CTGCCGAAGAATTTGCCAGACCGATGGCTCCGCGCCATCGGACGCGATTTAATGCGTGCCCAAAAGGCGCAATTGGAAGGTCGCGATGACGATCCATCGCTGGATTTAACCGGCCCTCTGCTTTTGGTCGCTGCACTGCGCACGCATCAGTGGCAGGCTGATCTTGTCGAGACAAGCTTCTCGGTCGAGGAATTGAAGGACGATTTGGAAAAGTTTGCTATCGCCGTGCGCGATGAAATCGTGGGGCGCGAGACCGGTGTGTACCTGAAGCGGCAGGAGCTGCACGGCCTGATTTGATTCCCGATAGGTCGCCATGATCCTGTTTTTGGATTTCGACGGTGTTCTGCATCCGGAACCTTGCCAGGATGACGCACAACTATTTTGCCGGCTGCCGCTGCTCGAAGGACTGTTGCGCGACTTTCCCGAGGTGGACCTGGTAATCTCCAGCACTTGGCGTGACAAGTGGACATTGGACGAGCTGCGCTCTAAGTTTTCTGCCGATATCGCCAAGCGCATCATCGGCGCTACGCCCAGTTGGAAGGATCTGCTGGAGTTATTCGAGACTATCGGATATCAGCGGCATGCCGAAATCGAAGGTTGGCTGCGGCAAGCCGGCAGACCATGGGAACAATGGGTGGCAATCGACGACAAGCCCTGGCTATACAAACCGTTTTTGCCGAATCTTGTGCTATGTGATACCGCCGTCGGCATTGATGAAGTCGTGCTGCAGAGACTGGGCGCCAAGCTCAACGGCTGACGCAGGAGCGAACATGCGACAAACCAAGTCCTGGACAACTCAAGTCAAAGATGCCGAAGACGGCAGTGGCGACGTCATTGTCGAACTCCCGAAAGAGCTTTTGACGCAGCTGGGCTGGCAGGTTGGCGACACGCTGGAAATGACGATTGATGAAGCCCGTCGAATCTGGCTCCGCAAGCGCGTAGACTAGAGTGGGGCATTCATCGGGATACGACTTGATCGGAAAAGGCCGGCAGTCAGCTACCGGCCTTTGGGTACTTCAGTTACGGCTAACCAAACCTGCGAAGTCCGACGTTTGCCGCCGGGTGTACAGGACGCAAACCGCTAAAGGTGATGCCCTTAGACTCCGTGACCACGATGGTGTTGATCCTGCCCGTGCTATTTGCGACAGCTTTAGCGCGATCATGCACCTGTACACCGTTTAGCCCAGATTCAGGAAAGTGATATTCGGCTGGCGGCAGCTCATAGTGAATGCCGTCGGCACCGACGATCGTCCTGCTGAATCCGGACAACTCCATTGCTTGATGCAACTTTTGATAGTCCTGCCAGGTTGCATCATGGAGCTCGATCCGTACTACAAAATTGGCCATCTTATGGACCCTTTCTCCCCATTGGGGATGAGACGGTCTCTCGGTAATGCCGCACTGAAGTTTGACACAGCCGCTTTACACATCGTGATACGCGGCCGTATAATCCCCAGCTCTGTACGCTTCATCACCGATATCACCATCGGTTGCCGTGGGCCCTGGTAAGCTCACGGCATTTCAAAAAACTGCGTTTTGGTAAACGCAGCCACTTTTGCTCCTCCTGCTTTCGCAAAAAGAACAATCCCTTTGCACGCTTATCGCGTGCAATCGTCTGTGGACAATGCCACAAGTAAATTAATTTCAGAAATTCAATTTTTTCTGGGTGCTGGTGAAATTATACCCGCTTGTTTATGTGATTCCTCAACTTTTGCTGTATTTTTATACAGTTGATTTAGGTGGGGGCTAATTTTGCCGGAGCATGTTTTGGAGCGAACGAGAAAAACCGTCATCTCGCTATCATTCTCTCTCTGGAAAATAAAGCCCCGCATCAGCATGGCATGGAGGTGAGCACCATGAACATGCATTGCACGATGCCGCAATACTTGACGGCAGTGTAGCGATCGAAATTATTTGACTTTATCCCGGCATGACTCCAACGAGCTACGGCTCCAGGCTAGCCGGACAAGAAAAATTTTCTTCTAATTCAAAAACTTATACTATTTTTTGCGGAATTTTAAGGAATCCCGGCCGACCCTCAAGCACGCTGCGACTTCCACTACCGAAAGGGACACACCATGAACATCTTGCAAATCAACTCCAGCGCCCGCGTCGAAGGCTCCCACTCCACTCGCTTGGCCAATGAATTGGTCGCGCAATTGCGAGCCATTCGCCCTGACGCGAAGCTGGTCGTGCGCGACTTGGCGCGTGCGCCGCACCCGGCTTTGGATGAAGCTGCCTTGCAGGCCTTATTCACTCCGGCTGAGCAACGCAATGCCGAACAGACTGCGCGGGTAGCTTTGGACGATAGCTTGATTGCCGAAATTCAGACCGCAGATACGATAGTGCTGGGCGTGCCGATGTATAACTTCGGTGTGCCGACACAGTTGAAAAACTGGATCGACGCCATTGCCCGTGCACGTGTAACTTTTCACTATACGGAGAACGGCCCGGAAGGTTTGCTGAAAGGTAAAAAAGTCTATGTCGTCCTGACGCGCGGCGGTCAGTATCGCAATACGCCGACCGACAGCCAAGTGCCTTATCTGACGACCGTGCTGGGCTTCCTTGGCATGAAGGATATTCAATTCATCTATGCCGAAGGCCTAGCAATGGGCGCGGAAGCGGAACAGAAAGCACTGGCCGGCGCGCGCGCCGAAATCGACGAAGCGCTGCATATATAACACCCATAACACCTATTACCGACACCACTGAAAATAAAGGAATCTGCCATGCGCACCCACACCACTCTGCAACGCGAAACTGTCACGCAAGCGCGCGATGTCGAACGCTTGGTGGCTGGCACGGCGACCTCGGATGGCGCGGGCGTCAAACTCACGCGCGTGTTGACTCACGGTCTGCAACGCCGGCTCGATCCGTATTTGATGCTCGATGCCTTCGGCACGGACAACCCGGACGACTACATCGGCGGCTTCCCCGATCATCCGCATCGCGGTTTTGAAACCGTGACCTACATGATCGCCGGCCGCATGCGTCACCGCGATAGTGCCGGCAATGAAGGCCTGCTGCAAAATGGCGGCGTGCAATGGATGACGGCGGGTAGCGGTGTGGTGCACTCCGAGTTGCCGGAGCAAGAAGATGGTCGCATGGAAGGTTTTCAGTTGTGGTTGAACTTGCCGTCCGGCGATAAGATGCGCACGCCTTGGTACCGCGACATCCAGAGCGCCGACATCCCGGAGCTCACCACGGAAGCCGGCGTAACGGCGCGCGTGATCGCTGGCGCCAGTCACGGTGTTGCCGGCGCGATGCAGCGGGAAGTGACCTTGCCCTTGTATCTCGACTTGCATTTCGAGAAAGCGGGTGACTTCACGCAGACGATTCCGGCTGACCACAATGCCTACGTATATGTGTATCGCGGTGCGCTGTCGATCAACGGTGTCGCCGTGCCAGAACAACGCATGGCGATCTTGAAAAACACCGAAGGCAGCGATGGCGTGGTGTTGCATGCCGAGGGGCCGACGAAAGCTTTACTAATCGCCGGTCGGCCGTTGAATGAACCGATCGCGCAATACGGCCCGTTCGTGATGAACACCAACGAACAGTTGTATCAAGCGGTGGAGGATTTCCGCGCCGGGAAATTTGCGGAGATTGCGTAAGGTCGAAGCGCGCGGCGATGACTTTTATTGTCGCGCGCTTCGCAGCGCTTCCGCACCCATCATCAGAGAATCGACCGCACGATCGAATACCGGCGCGTATTCAGCCAGACGGATTGCGCCGTCGCGCAAAGCTTTGACCAACGATGCGGCGGAATAAATCAGCGGCTTGGAATTTTGTTCCATCTTGAAGATGTAGAGCGAACGGTGCTTGCTGATCCAGATCAGTCGCGCCGGCGCAGACGTATCGGCGGCATGCATCTGGACGCTGGTGCCGAGCTTCAGTTCAGTCAGCCATTCCGTATCGTTTTCCGCCGAGAATTGCTCGTTTTCCTGTACATCGACTTCGGCCGTTGCGCCACGCTGAGCCAGCACGCCCTCCACCACTTCCTCGATGACTTGCGGCGGCTCGGACAGCGTCCACGTGGCGTTGTCGCCGCTGACCACTAGGCGCGAGAACTCTTGGCGAATTTCTTCCAGAGTAGGTTGATTCGGCGTCAGGGTCGCATCCGGGTTACCACGTAGGATCTGGGTATGCACGCCAACCAAGCTATCGAGCGCTGCTTGGCATTCGTCTTCCGGCATATGGATCATCAACATGCCGATCTTCAAACGTTTAATCAGTCCCGGCAGCATGCGCATCAGGGCGCTGCGATCTTCCGGCGTTTGCTTCTGCTGACCGCTCCAAATTAGTTCGGGCAAAATGTCACGATATTGCTCCGCGTTAGCGCCTTGCGCCAGTGCCCGTACCAGCACCCTGCTCCAAGCCTTCAGCACAAAATCGGCAATGCGCTGATCTGGGTTGAAGGACATCACCAGATCGCGCAAGGCATTCACGGTATTTTGCTGCAGCACGCTTTGCCGTTCGGCTTCTTCGGCCGCTTGCACGCTCAATGCTGTTTCCGCATCGGCATTGCGCAACTGTTCTTCGAGGAAGCGCTCCAACTCCTCTAAGCAATCGTTGAAGATACCGACATCTTTGTCGAAATCTTGCAGAGTGCGTTTTACTAGGCGACCAATTTCGGCATCCAGTTGTTTGCCCATCGGGGTGGCAACGTCCAACCCAACCGTAGCCGAACTCATACGATTCAGCAGCTTCCTAGCCGGGTGCTCGCTGTTCTGTAGCAAATCCGGTTCCAGCAATGCCGCCTTCAAGAAGGGAATCTGCAAACGACCAATTTGTAGCCGCAAGCTAGCCGGAATTTGCTCGTCTTCAAGGATAAAATCGAACAGCACCGCCACCACGTCGATCGAAAGGCGTTCTTCCGCGGTCGCTTGGTCGAGCTTTTCGCTTAGTTTGAATAACTGGTTCTGCTCCGCGGGTGCGGTTTCTTCTTCCGGCTGCTCGCTGGCGGCATGCTGAAAAGCGTCGAGTCGCGCCAGCACGCCGTCCGATGCCGGCGTCAATGCCGGAACAGCTTGGGTTTCTTCTGCACCGTCTGGTTGATTAAAAATTTTCCAAACGAAATTCTGAAAAGCTTCACCTGCCGCGACGCCGCCCATGCCAGCGCCTTCTCCGGGCGCGCTTCCGCTTTGGGAGGTGCCTGTTTCCAAGTTTTGCATCATGCGCTGCAAAACCGGCAGCACGCGCTGGTTGAAGTCCTCGGGCAACGGTGATGCGCTTGAGCCGGTATTGACGAAACCCGGATTCGGCGTATTCAAAGCAGCCAATTGCGCGGCCAATTGGTCGCGTTGATGGCGCTTGAGTTTGGTTGGACGCGCCAGCAGTTTGGCTTGAACGCCGCTAGCATCAAACACGTTGCAGATCGCGGCGTAATAATCGGATAGATTGGCCGCTAGTGAGTTGGACAAATGGACGAATAAAATTTTCGCAACATCTTCGTCCTTCGTGCGGTCGCGCAACGACTCGTATAAAGCACGCGCATGTAGATAAGGACGGAAAGGATTCTCGCGCTCATGCACATCGGCATCGCCGTGAATCTGCGCGATCATGATGTTCAGGCGGCCTAGGTTTTCGTCGCAAGCATTGCGCAGACGCTGCACCAAGTGATCGACTTCAAGCTGACGATTGACGGTTTCATCGTCGATCAAGGACAGTCGGTCGGCCGAGATATTGCTCAAACCCTGGCGCAAATCGGTGTACATGGTGCGCATGCCGCGCTCCACACCTTCGCGATACAGGGTTTCGATACGATTGAGGAAAGCAACGCTGTCCTGACGCAATAGCTGAATCGCCGCGCCGATCGTGCGCTGATCGGCGCCGGAGCGCGATTCGTTCATGGCCTGCGCCATGCTATCGTCAGCGTCTTTCAGCATGGTACGAACCAGCGCTGAATACTTGAGCAGCGCGCGGTCTTTTGCCGATTGCAGGACACGATTTACAAATTGCATCAGGAATTCACCGTAAATGCTTCTGTTTATTGAAGAATGACAGTCAAATCATAGCGCACTCATGCATTTCTGACCAGAATTTGCCCGCCATTCTCCTCTTGCGTTGCCATCCTTCTCGCGAATGTGAGATTGTGCTTTGCGCTTTCACTCTCCCCCACAGGTGGCGCGGGTTAAAATAACGCCCTTTTCGGCCATGCCGCGCCTCTCTGCCACCGAAAGTCAACAACACCTGCCATGCTGCGCCTGACCGATCTTTCCCTGCCGCTCGACCACGCCGAAGGCGATTTGGCGGATGCCATCCTCGTCCGGCTGAAAATCACGGCAGACGAGTTAATTCGCTATACGATCTTCAAGCGCAGTGCCGACACCCGCAAAAAGCACTCGGCTAGTTTCATTTACACGCTCGACATCGTGCTCAAGGATGAAACCAGCGTACGTAACCGCTTGGCTGGCGACCGCCATGTCATGCCGACACCGGACACGTCTTATCATTTCGTCGCGCGCGCGCCGGCCAGTCTGCCACACCGTCCCGTCGTGATCGGTTTCGGCCCGTGTGGCATTTTCGCTGCGCTGATTCTGGCGCAAATGGGTTTCCGCCCCATCATCCTAGAACGCGGCAAAGTGGTGCGCGAACGAACCAAAGATACGTGGGGATTGTGGCGCAAACGTGAATTGCAGCCGGAATCGAATGTGCAATTCGGCGAAGGCGGTGCCGGCACCTTCTCCGACGGCAAGCTCTACAGCCAAGTCAAAGATACGAAGCATTACGGCCGCAAGGTGTTGACTGAATTCGTCAAAGCCGACGCGCCACCGGAAATCCTCTACATCAACAAACCACACATCGGTACCTTTCGTTTGGTGAAAATGGTTGAACGCATGCGTGCCACCATCGAAGAATTGGGCGGCGAATTTCGTTTTGAGAGCAAGGCCGATCGAATCGACATTCAGGATGGACAGGTGCGCGGCGTGACGCTGGCCAGCGGCGAACAGATTCCGACCAAGCATGTGGTGTTGGCAATCGGCCATAGCGCGCGCGACACATTCCAGATGTTGTACGACTGCGGCGTGTACATGGAAGCCAAGCCATTCTCGATCGGCTTTCGCATCGAGCATCCGCAATCGTTGATCGACCGCGCCCGCTTCGGCTCGTATGCCGGCAATCCATTGCTGGGTGCGGCCGACTACAAACTGGTGCATCACTGCGCCAACGGTCGCTCGGTGTACAGTTTTTGCATGTGCCCCGGCGGCACCGTGGTTGCCGCCACCTCGGAACCGAATCGCGTCGTCACCAATGGCATGAGCCAGTATTCGCGCAACGAGCGTAACGCCAACAGCGGCATCGTAGTTGGCATCACGCCAGCCGATTATCCCGGCCATCCATTAGCCGGCATCGAATTTCAACGGAAGTGGGAATCACGTGCCTTCGAGCTTGGCGGTGGTAATTACGACGCGCCCGGACAACTGGTGGGGGATTTCATCAAGAATCGCCCTTCCGTGGCGCTCGGCGCGGTCACACCTTCTTACAAACCGGGCGTGCATCTGGGCGATCTCAATCCCAGCCTGCCGGATTATGCAATTGCAGCGATACGCGAAGCCTTGCCGCAGTTCGACAAGCAGATCAAGGGATTCGCCATGAACGACGCCGTGTTGACGGGTGTCGAGACGCGCACATCCTCGCCAGTACGCATCCAGCGCGGCGACGACTTCCAAAGCATCAATACCAAGGGGCTGTATCCGGCCGGTGAAGGCGCAGGCTATGCCGGCGGCATCATGTCAGCCGCCATCGATGGCATCAAAGTGGCAGAGGCGCTGGCGCTCGATATAAGTGCCGCAGCGCATCCACAATGAAACCAAGTCCGAACACCAAGAAAAACGTCGGCAACACAACTGGCGAATCGAGTTCCTGGTCAGTCAGTAAAACTCAAGATTAGACTGGTCGCTTCATCTGGCAAGAAGTCGGCTGCGTGCCGACGTAGGTGTCGATTTTCTGCTCGGTTTTCCAACCGTAGCCGGTGTGCTCTTGGTCATACCGAATCGTTTTGCCGTCAGTCTTGGTCCAAGTGACGATGTATAGTGGTTGCTGCAATTGGTGGTCGGCCTTGCGCATCTCGACTTCGCCATTCAGGCTCTTGAACTTCATGCCTTCCAGCGCCAACGCCACCTTGGTCGGGTCAATCGATTGTGCAGTTTTCATCGCTTTCGACAACATGGCGACGCCGGTGTACGTTGCTAGCGCATAAAAATCGTCGTTGTATTTTTTCTTGAACGCATCGACGATTTCGTGGCCGACAAATCCTGCATTGTTCGGGTGCCAATAGACCACCATTTTCATGCGATCCGCGCCGGCTGCGCCGATGGCTGTCGGTACGCCGGTGGTGCCGGCATAGTAGGTATAAAAATTGGCTTGCAGGCCAGCATCGTGCGCGGCTCGAATCAGCAAGGCAAGATCATTTCCCCAGTTGCCGGTGATGACGGCGTCTGCACCAGAAGCTTTGATTTTGGCGATATAGGGTGCGAAATCTTTCACCTGCCCAATCGGATGCAAGTCGTCGCCGACGATCTGCACATCGGGTCGCTTGCGTTGCAAATATTCTTTTGCAGCGCGCGACACTTGGTGGCCGAAACTATAGTTCTGGCCGATGATGTACACCTTCTTCACACTCTTGTCCCGCGCCATGTAGGTGGTCAGGGCTTCCATTTTCATATCGGAATTGGCGTCGAATCGAAAATGCCAAAAGCTGCAACGGCTGTTGGTCATGTCAGGATCAACCGCGCCGTAATTGATGAACAATACTTCCTTGCCGGGATGGCGTTC
>JAFECY010000131.1 GCA_018241865.1 Pseudomonadota bacterium
AACCAGCCGTTGCGCGCATTGCGCGTGGGCATGACGCAATCAAACATGTCGATGCCGTTGGCGACGCCCGCCACCAAGTCTTCCGGGGTGCCGACGCCCATCAGGTAATGCGGTTTATCGGCCGGCAGGCGCGGACCGACGTGCGACAGGATGCGCAACATGTCTTCCTTCGGCTCGCCGACCGACAGGCCGCCGATGGCGAGGCCGTGAAAGCCGATCTCTTCCAAGCCGGCCAGCGATTCGTCGCGCAAATGCTCGAACATGCCGCCTTGGACGATGCCGAACAGTACATTCGGGTTGTCGCCCTGGTCGAATTCATTGCGCGAACGCTGCCCCCAACGCAGCGACATGCGCATGGAGTCGGCCGCTTCTTTTTCGGTCGCCGGCCGGCCGTCGATTTCATACGGCGTGCATTCGTCGAACTGCATGACGATGTCAGCATTGAGCGACTGTTGGATTTGCATCGAGATTTCCGGCGACAGAAATAATTTGTCGCCATTGATCGGCGAGGCGAATTGCACGCCTTCCTCACTGATCTTGCGCATCTCCCCCAGCGAAAATACTTGGAAGCCACCGGAATCGGTCAGGATCGGCTTCTGCCAACCCATGAAATCGTGCAAGCCGCCAAATTTGTCCAACACCTCGGTACCGGGACGCAGCCACAGGTGAAAGGTATTGCCGAGGATGATCTGCGCGCCGATTTCTTCCAGTTCCAACGGCGACATCGCCTTGACCGAGCCGTAGGTGCCGACCGGCATAAAGATCGGCGTTTCGACCGTGCCGTGATTGAGGGTCAGGCGACCGCGCCGGGCGTGGCCGTCGGTTTTGAGCAAGGTGTAGTTCATGTGGCTTGATGCGCGCAGCTCAGCAGCATGGCATCGCCATAACTGAAGAAACGATAGCGCGCGGTAATGGCGTGTTGGTAGGCGGCGCGGATATTGTCGTAGCCGGCAAAGGCCGACACCAACATTAACAGGGTCGATTTCGGCAAATGGAAATTCGTCACCAATCGATTCACGGTCTTGAAGCGGTAACCGGGCGTGATGAATAAGCGAGTGTCCGCGCTGCCAGCTTGCAGCCGCCCAGATTGCGAAGCCGATTCCAGCGCGCGCAGACTGGTAGTGCCGACTGCCACCACCTTGCGGCCGGCGGCTTGCGCGCTCTGCACCGCATCTACGGTTATTTGATCGATGGTGTACCACTCGCTATGCATGGGATGTTCCGCCAGATTTTCATGGCGCACCGGCTGGAAGGTGCCGGCACCGACATGCAGCGTGACATAGGCGGATTGCACGCCTTTTTCGCGCAATTTTTCCAGCAGCGCTTGATCGAAATGCAGGCCGGCAGTCGGCGCGGCTACCGCGCCCGGTTGTTTGGCGTAAACGGTCTGGTAGCGTTGCTCATCCACTGCATCGGCGGCATGCGCGATATACGGTGGCAACGGCAAGCGACCGTAGGTTTCGATCAACTCGAACACCTCCGCCGGAAACTGCAGGGCATAAAACTCGCCGGCGCGTTCGCCGACCGTGACATCGAAAGCCTCGGCCAGACGAATCAGCGTGCCGGGCGGCGGCGATTTCGAGGCGCGCACCTGCGCCAATACCGTGCGTGCATCCAACACGCGCTCCACCAGCACTTCGACCTTGCCACCGGTTTCCTTGACGCCGAAAAAACGCGCCTTCAGCACGCGGGTATCGTTGAACACCAGCAAATCGCCCGGCTCCAGCAGATCGGTCAGTTCGGTGAATTGCCGATCGATCAGTGCATCGTTTTCGACTTGCAACAGCCGCGATGCGCTACGCGCCGGCAAAGGCGTTTGCGCGATCAACTCGGGCGGCAAATGGAAATCGAAATCGGAAAGCGAATACATGGACAAATGAACGACAACGAATCGGACGTGATGGTGAGCAAGGGCTTATGGCCTACAATTGCCGAAACCCGACATTTTACGCCCTGCACTCTCTCCATGCCCGCCGCCAAGCGAAAACCTTCGGCATCCGCCCAACCTTCCAGCAACAGCAAACGCGCGGACAAGCTGGCAAAACTGGGCTTGCGTACGCCGATGGATCTGGCGCTGCACCTGCCGCTGCGCTACGAAGACGAAACGCACATTTTATCGATCCGCGAAGCCGGCTTCATGGCCGGCGGCACGCCGCAGGTCGAAGGCGTGGTGAGCGCATGCGAAGTGCAATACCGGCCGCGCCGGCAACTGGTGGTGACCATCGCCGACGACAGCAGCCAACTGGTGCTGCGCTTCCTAAATTTTTACGGCAGCCAGATCAAGCAACTGGCCGAAGGCACGCGGGTGCGGGTGCGCGGCGAACTGCGGCATGGTTTCTTTGGCGCGGAAATGGTGCATCCCTCCTACAAAATCATCAACGCGGGTGCGCCCCTACCGACTGCCTTGACGCCGGTGTATCCGGCCGGCGAAGGGCTGTCGCAAACTTTTCTGCGCAAGGCCATCGCCGACGCGATGGATCAGATCGATTGGCGCGATACACTGCCCGATCACGTGCGCACCAGCCTCGACTTGATGCCCTTCGAGCCGGCGGTGCGGCTATTGCACAATCCGCCGCCGGATGTCGATGAACATGCGCTGATGGAACGCCAGCATCCGGCCTGGATACGCATGAAATTCGATGAATTGCTGGCGCAGCAGTTGTCGCTCAAGCGCGCGCAAGCGGCACGGCGCGCCAAAGGGGCGATACCTTTGCCGCTGATCGGCTCGCTTTCCACCGCGCTGCTGCATGCTCTGCCCTTCACACTGACGGCAGCACAACAGCGCGTATTGGCAGAAATTCGTCACGATTTGCGTGCGCCTTATCCGATGCAACGTTTGCTGCAAGGCGATGTCGGCAGCGGCAAAACCGTGGTCGCCGCGCTGGCGGCGGCGCAAGCCATCGACAGCGGTTATCAAGCGGCGTTGATGGCACCGACCGAGATTCTGGCTGAGCAGCATTTCCGTAAGATCGCCGCATGGCTCACCCCACTCGGCATCGACATTGCTTGGCTGACTGGCAGCTTGAAGAAAAAAGAGAAAACGGATGCACTGAACCGCATCGCTTCCGGCCAAGCGCGGTTGATCGTCGGCACCCACGCACTGATTCAGGAAAGCGTGGCCTTCGCGCATCCCGGCTTGGTGATCGTCGATGAGCAGCATCGCTTCGGTGTCGAACAGCGGCTCGCCTTGCGCAACAAAGGACTGGCGCTGGCGGATAGCGCGACGACCACCGTGCCGCACCAGTTGATGATGTCGGCCACGCCGATTCCGCGCACGTTGGCGATGACGTATTACGCCGACCTGGAAGTGTCGGTGATCGATGAACTGCCACCGGGACGCACGCCCATCATCACCCGCTTGATCGATCAAGAACGGCGTGATGAAGTGATCGACCGCATGCATGCCGCCGCACTCGAAGGCCGACAAACGTACTGGGTCTGCCCGTTGATCGAGGAATCGGAAGCGCTGCAACTGCAAACCGCCACCGATACCCATGCAGCTTTGTGCGCTGCCCTGCCCGATCTGCACATCGGTCTAGTGCACGGCCGCCTGAAACCGGCGGAAAAAAAAGCGGTGATGGATGACTTCATTCGCGGCGCGACCCATGTGCTGGTCGCCACCACCGTGATCGAAGTCGGCGTCGATGTGCCAAATGCTTCGCTGATGGTGATCGAACATGCCGAGCGTTTTGGCCTGTCGCAATTGCACCAGTTGCGCGGCCGGGTCGGGCGCGGCACGGCGGCCAGTGTCTGCCTGCTGTTGTATCAAAGCCCGCTCGGCCAAGTCGCCAAGGAACGCCTAGCCACCATGCGCGAAACCACCGACGGCTTCACCATCGCTCGGCGCGATCTGGAAATCCGCGGCCCCGGCGAATTCCTCGGCGCACGCCAATCGGGTCAAGCCATGCTGCGCTTCGCCAATCTGGAAACCGACCAGTGGCTGGTGGAAAAAGCCCGCGATATCGCGCAAGCGCTGCTGCACGACGATCCAGAAACGGTCGATGCTCACTTGCTGCGCTGGCTGGGCGGACGCGAGGAATACTTGCGGGTTTGATTGAGAAATGGTTGAACCACGGCGGGCACGGCGAACATCCTGGAAGCTCCTTCCCCTTCAAGGGGAAGGCTGGGATGGGGATGGGTTGAGTGAGCGCAAGATTCACCCCGTTTTTACCGAACGTCATCGCCCCTGCGTGCAACAAGCATTCTGCGTTATCCTCTGCTGATATGACCCTCACCGAACTCAAATACATCGTCGCCGTTTCGCGCCACAGGCATTTCGGCCATGCCGCCGAAGCCTGCTTCGTGTCGCAGCCAACGCTGTCGGTCGCCATCAAAAAACTAGAGGATGAGCTAGGCGTAGTGATTTTCGAGCGCGGCGGCAGCGAAATTTCGATGACGCCGATCGGCGCGCAGATTGTCGCCCAAGCCGAGCGCGTGCTGGAGCAAACCGCCGCCATTCGCGAAATCGCCAGACAAAACAAGGATCCGCTAGCCGGCCCGTTCCGCCTCGGCGTGATCTACACCATCGGTCCTTACCTGCTGCCGCAACTGGTGAAAGCCATGATCGAGCGCGTGCCGCAAATGCCGCTGATCCTGCAAGAAAATTACACCACGCGCTTGATCGAATTGCTGCGTCAGGGCGAATTGGATGCCGCAATCATGGCGCTGCCCTTGCCGAGTAACGGCTTGCACATGCAAGCGCTGTACGACGAACCATTCGTGGTGGCGCTACCGAAAGATCATCCTTGGGCCGGACGTGCCAATGTCAGCGCAGAGGACCTGAAATCGGAAACCATGTTGCTGCTCGGTGCCGGCCATTGTTTTCGCGATCAAGTGCTGGAAGTGTGTCCAGAAATGGCGCGCTTCTCGACCACCGGCGACGGCATCGCTCGCAGCTTCGAGGGTTCGTCGCTGGAAACCATCCGTCACATGGTCGCGTCCGGCATCGGCTTGACTGTATTGCCTTCAGCCTCGGTGCCCGACATGCATCCCAAAGATGGCATGCTGCGCTACCTGCCCTTCGCCGATCCGGTGCCGTCACGTCGCGTCGTCATCGCCTGGCGCAAAAGCTTCACTCGGCAAGCTGCACTGGAAGCGGTGCGTCAAGGCGTGCTGGCCTGCACACTGCCGGGCGTGAGCATGTTGCCGGATGCCGATGTCACGGAGTCTTGAGATGATGCCGACATTCCGGCAACGTCTGCCGCTGTATCTGAAACTGGTGCGCTTGGACAAGCCGATCGGCATCCTGCTGCTGCTGTGGCCGACGCTGAACGCGCTGTGGTTGGCGTCCGACGGCCACCCTGACTGGAAGCTCGTCGCCATTTTCACGCTCGGCACCGCATTGATGCGTTCGGCCGGTTGCGCCATCAACGATTACGCCGACCGCGACTTCGATCGCCACGTCAAGCGCACCGCCGAACGTCCGCTGACCGCCGGCAAGATCGCCGCATGGGAAGCACTGGCGATTGCCGCCGCACTGGCGCTGTTTTCCTTTCTGCTGATTTTGCCGCTGAACGGCTTGACGCAATTGCTGTCGATAGCCGCCGTCATCATTGCTGGCAGCTACCCTTACTTCAAACGTTTCTTCGCCATTCCGCAAGCCTATCTCGGCATCGCCTTCGGTTTCGGCATCCCGATGGCGTATGCGGCGATACAGGGCACTGTACCGGCAAGCGCTTGGCTATTGCTGATTGCGAATATTTTCTGGACGATCGCCTACGACACCGAGTATGCGATGGTGGATCGTGACGATGACATAAAAATTGGCATCCGCACCTCGGCCATCACCTTCGGCCGCTTCGATGTCGCTGCCGTGATGCTGTGCTATGCACTCAGTCTCGGCATGCTATTCATGATCGGCTGGCAAGCCGGTTTGCGTTGGTGGTTTGTGCTCGGTTTGCTAGCGGCTGCCGGCTGTGCTTTGTATCATTACGTGCTGATTCGCAAGCGCGACCGCCTGCGCTGCTTTGCCGCCTTCCGCCACAACAACTGGCTGGGCGCGGCGGTGTTTGCCGGGATAGTGCTGGATTACGCGCTGAATTACGCGCTGCGCTAATCACTCCTTGCCGGCCTCTTCACCCATCTCCTTGCCGCGCGCCGATGCGGCATGCAGCGCTTGCACGATGGCCTGCTTGACGCCGGACGCTTCCATGCTGGTCAGCGCCGCATACGTGGTGCCGCCCTTGGACGTCACCCGTTCGCGCAACAACGACACCGGCTCGGTGGATTGCGCCGCCAATTGCGATGCGCCGACAAAGGTAGCGATTGCCAGTTGCGTGCCTTGCTCGGCACTCAAGCCCATCTGCACCGCCGCTTCCTGCATCGCTTCGATGAAATAAAACACGTAGGCCGGGCCGCTGGCGGACACGGCCGTCACCGGATCAATCAAAGCTTCATCATCCAGCCACACCGTCGCGCCGACCGCGCGCATGATGGCGTCGGCCGCCGCACGCTGCTGCGACGATACGCCGGGCAAGGCCGCCATGCCGGCGATACCCTTGCCGATCAAAGCCGGCGTATTCGGCATGACGCGCACAATGGCATCGTGACCGCCAAACCAGCGCGACAAATCGCGCGCGCGAATGCCGGCGGCAACCGACAGCACCAGTTGCTTATTGATATGCGGCGCCAGTTGCGCTGCGACTTCCTTCATCTGCTGCGGCTTCACTGCCAGCACGATCACATCACTCTGCGCGAGTGCGGCATCGATTTGCTGCGACGTGGTCACGCCAAATTGTTGCTGCAATTTCTGCAGCGCATCGGTATTCAAGTCGATCACATGAATGTTCGCACCGGCAGTCAGCTTGCCGGCCAGGCCGCCGATCAAAGCAGAGGCCATGTTGCCGCCGCCGATGAAACTAATTCTTAAATTGTCTTGCATGGTCATTCTTCCCTCAACACGGATACTGTTCTATGAATCATTGCGCCTGCCAAAAATTGCCGTGCCCACCCGCACTATGGTCGCACCTTCGGCAATCGCCGCTTCGAGATCGCCCGACATGCCCATCGACAGTGTATCGAGATCAAAGCCATGCGCGCGCAAATCGTCACACAACTGACGCACTTGCCGGAATGCCGCACGCTGGCGTGCAACATCGTCGGTCGGCTCCGGTATGGCCATCAAACCGCGCAACTTCAGCTTGGGCAATCCAGCCACTGCTGCTGCCAGCGCCGCGACATCCGCAGGCGCGACCCCGCTTTTACTGACTTCACCGCTGACATTCACCTGCAAGCAGATATGCAAGGGCGGCATGCCAGCCGGTCTTTGCTCGGACAAGCGCTGCGCAATTTTTTCTCGATCCACCGCATGCACCCAGGCAAAATGCTCGGCGATCTGGCGCGTTTTGTTGCTCTGGATCGGGCCGATGAAATGCCATGCGATCGACTCGTTTTGCAGCGCCGCCATCTTATCGAGCGCTTCCTGCAAATAATTTTCCCCGAACGCCCGCTGACCGCCCTGCACTGCCGCGCGCACCGCTTCCGCGTCGAAAGTCTTGGAAACTGCCAGCAAACTGATCTCGTGGGGAGGGCGCGACACGGTATGGGCGGCGGCAGCGATTCTCTCCCGCACGGCTTGCAAGTTGTCGGCGATTGTGGACATAATCA
Organism: Pseudomonadota bacterium; assembly: GCA_018241865.1. Classification (GTDB taxonomy): domain Bacteria; phylum Pseudomonadota; class Gammaproteobacteria; order Burkholderiales; family Burkholderiaceae_D; genus Paucimonas. The sequence goes on from JAFECY010000131.1 coordinate 7,606, forward strand.
AAATTACCTTAATTCAATTCCGTGCAAGTACACTTCACACTTTCCTGAATAACAAGCTGCCGCTTGCCACTTCTTTCACCAACCGGCTAGGGATTATAAATGGACATTTCCGAACTGCTCGCCTTCTCCGTCAAGAACAACGCTTCCGACTTGCACCTCTCGTCCGGTCTGCCGCCGATGATTCGCGTGCACGGCGACGTGCGCCGCATCAACCTGCCGCCGCTGGAGCACAAAGACGTGCACGGCATGGTGTATGACATCATGAACGACGGTCAACGCAAGGTGTATGAAGAAAATCTGGAGATCGACTTTTCTTTCTCGATCCCCGGCCTGGCGCGCTTCCGTGTCAACGCCTTCAACCAAGATCGCGGTGCCGGCGCGGTGCTGCGTACCATTCCTTCCAAGATTCTCAGTCTGGAACAACTGAACTGCCCGAAAATTTTCGCCGAACTGGCCTTGAAACCGCGCGGCCTCGTGCTAGTGACCGGCCCGACCGGCTCCGGCAAATCGACCACGCTGGCCGGCATGGTCAATCACCTGAATGAAAACGAGTACGCCCACATCCTGACCATCGAAGACCCGATCGAATTCGTGCACGACTCGAAAAAATGCCTGATTAACCAGCGTGAAGTCGGCCCGCACACTCACTCCTTCAGCAACGCGCTGCGTTCGGCGCTGCGTGAAGACCCGGACGCGATTCTGGTGGGCGAATTGCGCGATCTCGAAACCATCCGCCTAGCGCTGTCGGCAGCGGAAACCGGCCACTTGGTATTCGGCACGCTGCACACCTCATCAGCGGCTAAAACTATCGACCGTATCATCGACGTTTTCCCCGGCGAAGAAAAAGAAATGGTGCGCGCGATGTTGTCGGAATCGCTGCAAGCCGTCATTTCGCAAACCCTGCTGAAAACAAAAGATGGCTCCGGCCGCGTCGCCGCGCACGAAATCATGCTCGGCACCCCGGCGATCCGCAACCTGATCCGCGAAGCCAAGATCGCGCAAATGTATTCGGCGATCCAGACCGGCGGCAATATCGGCATGCAGACGCTGGACGGCAACCTGACCGAACTGGTCAAACGCAACGTCATCTCGCCGGCGACCGCGCGCGCCGCCGCCAAAACGCCGGAAAATTTCCCCGGATAACGTGCGACAACATGTGACAATCATCCCCCTTGCCAGAACAATAAGGAAGCGCCATGGAACGCGATCAAGCAACGAGATTTATGTACGACCTGCTGCGTCTGATGGGCAGCAAAAACGGCTCCGACCTGTTCATCACCGCCGATTTTCCGCCAGCCTTCAAGATCGACGGCAAGATGACACCGGTGTCGAACCAAGCCCTGAGCGCCCAGCACACGATCGAACTGGCGCGCGCCATCATGAGCGATAAACAGGCGGCTGAATTTGAAGCCACCAAAGAATGTAACTTCGCGATCAGTCCGGGTGGCCTTGGCCGTTACCGTGTCTCGGCCTTCGTGCAACAGGGTCGGGTCGGCATGGTGCTGCGTACCATCACGACACAGATTCCCAAATTGGAAGATTTGGGCGTGCCGGAAATCCTGAAGGAAGTGGTGATGACCAAGCGCGGCCTGTGCATCATGGTGGGCGCGACCGGTTCGGGCAAATCGACCACGCTGGCCGGCATGGTCGGCTATCGCAACGCCAACAGCTACGGCCACATCATCACCATTGAAGATCCGGTCGAATACATCCATCCGCATCAGAATTGCATCGTCACGCAACGCGATGTCGGCGTCGATACCGAGGACTGGGGCATCGCCCTGAAGAACACCCTGCGCCAAGCGCCGGACGTGATCCAGATCGGCGAGATTCGCGACCGCGAAACCATGGACTTCGCCATCGCCTTCGCCGAAACCGGCCACTTGTGTCTGGCCACCATGCACGCCAACAGCTCCAACCAAGCGCTCGACCGCATCATCAACTTCTTCCCGGAAGAACGCCGCCAACAATTGTTGATGGATTTGTCGCTCAACTTGAAGGCGATGATTTCGCAACGCCTGATTCCGCTGAAAGACACCAAGGGGCGCTGCGTTGCGGTCGAAGTGATGCTGAACTCCCCGCTGATTTCCGACCTGATCTTCAAAGGAGACGTGCATGAGATCAAAGAAATTATGAAGAAATCGCGCGAGCTCGGCATGCAGACCTTCGACCAAGCACTGTTCGATCTGTACGAAGAAGGCAAAATCTCTTATGAAGACGCGTTGCGTAATGCGGATTCGGTCAACGACCTGCGCCTCACCATCAAGCTGCAGAGCAAGGACGCCAAGGGACGCGACCTGTCGAAAGGAACGGAACACCTCGGCATCGTATGAGTTCGGTATTCGATTTCGCCGCCACCCGACTCGACGGCTCGGCGGACGATCTGGCGCAATATCGCGGCAAGGTGCTGCTGATCGTCAATACTGCCAGCCAATGCGGCTTCACGCCGCAGTACGCCGGCTTGCAGCAACTGCACCAACAATACGGCGCGCGCGGCTTTGCAGTGCTCGGCTTTCCCTGCAACCAGTTCGGCCGGCAAGAGCCAGCGGATCACACCGAGATCGGCGCTTTCTGCGAAAAAAACTATGGCGTCGATTTTCCGATGTTCGCCAAGGTCGATGTCAACGGCACGCACGCCTTGCCGCTGTTTGTTTATCTGAAAGATCAAGCGCGCGGCATCTTACGCACCCGCGCGATCAAATGGAATTTCACCAAATTTCTGGTGGACAAAAACGGCAAGGTGCTTCGTCGCTACGGCTCGCGCACGCCGCCGCAAGCATTGATGCGCGATATCGAAGCTCTGCTGGGACAATAGTTCACGCTACAGTAGCCCGAACGCCTTCAAACCCAAGGGCAACAACACCGCCGTCAACGCGCCCGACACACCCATCGCCAATCCGGCAAACGCGCCCATCTCTTCGCTGACCTGAAATGCGCTGGCAGTGCCTAGGCCGTGCGCAGACACGCCCAACGCAAAGCCGCCCACATCGTGATCGCGCACGCGAATCAGCCGAAACACCATCTGCGCCAACCCGGCACCCATGATGCCCGTCACCAGCACCAGCACCGCCGTCAGCGGCGGCAGACCGCCGATTTTTTCAGCGATGCCCATCGCGATCGGCGAAGTCACCGATTTCGGCGCGAGCGACATCACCACCGCCGGCGACGCGCCAAGCAGCCAAGCAATCCCCATCGCCGTGACTACCGCCGTCGTGCAACCGGCCAGCGCGCCGACCAGAAAAGCCAGCCAATGATCTTTCAACTTAGCCAGTTGCTGATACAACGGAATGGCCAACGCCACCGTGGTCGGGCCGAGCAGGAAATGTACGAATTGCGCGCCGTTGAAATAACTCTTGTAAGGCGTGTCGGTAACGAGCAGCAGCACGACCAAAATGGCGATGGCAATCACCATCGGATTAGCGTACGGACTGGAGCGCAAGCGCACATGGATCGCCACCGCCAACTGATAAGCGAGCAAGGTCGCGGTCAACCACAGCAAGGGCGACGCCGATAGATAAACCCAAGTCTCGCTCAGGTTCGTATTCATGCTTGCCGCCTCCGCTTCAAGCCCTGAATCACCAGCGCCGTCACGACCAGCGCCGCGACCGTGCTGACTACCAGCGCCACCGCAATCGGCAGCCATTCCGCCGCGATCCGGTTGGCATACACCATCACGCCGACACCGGCCGGCACATAGAGAATCGCCATGTGCCGCAGCAAACCGTTAGCGGTCGGCGTCAACTGCTGCGCCGCCCCCTTGCGCAACAAGAGGTAGCACAACAGCAGCACCATGCCGATCACCGGCCCGGGAATCGGCAGCGATAAAGCGTGGGCAATCGCTTCGCCCAAAGTCTGGAACACGAGCAGGGTGGCAAAGGTCTGAATCATGCGGAAATTCCGGGGAATGGAAGCGGCACGATTTTACCCCGGTAGGCGAAACGGCGGTTTTGCCTTATGCTGCTTTTTTCATTGTGTGGACGCAAACATGGGCAACCGACTGAGCAAGATCGTCACCCGCAGCGGCGACGACGGCAGCACCGGTTTGGGCGACGGCAGCCGCATCGCCAAGGACGACGCGCGGGTGCAGGCGTTGGGCGATGTCGATGAGCTCAATTCCCAACTCGGCCTGCTGCTGTGCGAAGTGCTACCGCCGGCCATGCGCGCCGATCTGGCAGTGATCCAGCATGATCTATTCGATCTCGGCGGCGAGCTATCCATCCCCGGCTACCGTCTGATGAATATCACGCAAGTGGCGAAGCTCGATGCCTTCCTCGAAAAATACAATGCCGACCTGCCGCCGCTGCGTGAATTTATCCTGCCCGGCGGTTCGCGCGCGGCGGCGCTGGCGCATGTCTGCCGCACCGTTTGCCGCCGCGCCGAACGCAGCATCGTTCACCTCGATCGAGCGGAAAGCATCAGCGAACATACGCGCCACTATGTCAATCGCCTGTCCGACCTGCTGTTCGTACTCGCGCGCGTCTTGAATCGACAAGCCGGCGGCAAAGACGTGTTGTGGAATCGGGAACGCGACGAATTGGCCTGAAAGTACCGGCCGGCATCGGTCAAAATTTCCGCATAGAAACACTGCCTTTTCATTCAGGCCAAAGCATGTTGTAATGCAGCACTTATGCAGCACTTAGTCGGATGCACAGCGTCCGCAGCATCGTTTCCCATGGGATGGACATGAAAAAAACCACACTCACCAAGTGGCTGGCGGTCGCCGGCGTTCTTTTGGCGTTCCAACATGCCGCCTTTGCCGCCGATGAACTGCTGCTGCGCGCCAAAAAATTGATCGACAGCAAAAAAGCAAGCCAAGCGTATGCCCTGCTGTCTCCATTGGAATCAACGCGCGCCGGCGATGCGGAATACGATTACTTGCTGGGAATAGCAGCGTTAGACAGCGGCAAACCGACCGAAGCCATGTTCGCGCTGGAAAGGGTGCTGTTCAACAACCCGGACAATGCACCGGCTCGTCTCGAATTTGCCCGCGCACATCTCATGGCTGGCGACTCCAGAACAGCACGCAAAGAATTTGAAGCCGTCAAAAAACAGCGCCCGCCAGAGCAAGTCAAACAAACCATTCAGAAATACCTCGGCGCCATCGACCTGAAAGAATCCGAAGAGCGCACCAAAATCCGCGCCTATATCGAAGTGGCAGCAGGCCGCGACACCAACGCCAACAGCGCCACCGCGAACAGCCAAATCGCCATTCCGTTTTTCGGCGGCGCCATCGCGACACTGACGCCGAGCAGCATGAGCGCCAGCGACAATTTCCTCTCCGCCACCGCTGGTGCCAGCGTGCGCCACATGCTCACCCCGGAATGGATACTGAATGCCAGCGCCAATATCGGCCAACGCCAATATAGCCAGCTCAACCAGTACGACATCGGCAATATCGACGCCACAACCGGATTGACGCGCCTCTATGGCGCCGATCAATTCTCCGGCGCGTTGCAGTACCAGAAAATTTTCGTCGATCGCGCCTCGTATCGCCAGACCGTCGGCGTGATGGGGCAATGGCAGCACAACTTCGACGACACTAGCCAAATCGTCACTTACGGGCAAGCGATGCGGCAAGCCTATACCGGCGTCCAGCAAATCCGCGACGTCAACCGCTACGTGCTCGGCGCGGCCTATTCGCAAGCCTTCGCCGTCAAATACTTCCCCGTCGCCTACGTCGGCCTGTATGCCGGGAAGGAATTGCCATTGCAAGACAACGTGCCGCAATTGGCCAACGATTTCACCGGCTTGCGCGTCGGCGGACAACTCACGCTGGCTCCGTCCGTGATTCTGGTCGCCAACGCCAGTTTTGAAGAACGCCGTTATCGCGGCAAAGAAATCGCTTTCCTGGTGGAGCGCAATGACCGGCAAACCGACCTCAGCCTCGCGCTCAATTACATGCCGCTGGCGGGCTGGACCATCCGACCAGAAATCAGCCGCACGCGCGCCAGCTCCAATATTGTCATCAACGATTATTCACGCACGCAATTCTCGATTGCCGTCCGGCGCGAATTTTAACGAATCCAGGTGAATACCATGCGCAAACGCACCCCCTTCTATCTCAGCAAAAGCGGCATGCTGACCGCTCTGATCGCGGCGATGTTTTCTCCGCACGCATACGCAGCACCGGCCGGCCTTGTGGATTTTGTGCAAGGCACGGCATCGGCAACCGGCAGCGACGGCAACCCGCGCGTGCTCGGCAAAGGCACCGAAGTCAACTCGGGCGACATCATCACCGTCGGCGACGGACGCGCACAGATTCGCATGAGCGACGGCAGTTATCTGGCCTTGCGCCCCCATACGATTTTCAAAATCGATGACTACCAATTCAACGGCAAAGCCGACGGCAGCGAGAAGGGTTTCTTCAGTTTGGTCAAAGGCGGCTTGCGCACGATTAGCGGCCTGATCGGCAAAACCAACAAGCAAAACTACAAACTCAGCACCCCCAACGCCACCATCGGCATCCGCGGCACAGCGTGGGATACGGTGTTTTGCAATAACGATTGCACCACCACACCGACACCGTCCGGCGCACCGCCGAACAATGGCCTCTATGTTCAGGTGTATCAGGGCATTATTGCCGTCTCCAATCCTGCCGGCAGTCAGCCCTTCTCCGCCGGGCAATTTGGTTTTATACCGTCGCCGAATTCTGCTCCGAGCATCGTTACGCCGGAAAACTTCCCCTTTGCATTTGATGTGCCGCCGCCACGCGAAGCACCTCCTCCCTTGGCTGGCACCATCATCAACACGCAACTACCGCCTTTTGCCAGTGGCGATCAATTGACGTCGTCGGGTTTGCCAGCGGGTTTGCCGGTGGGTCCCGTGCTGACTTCGGGGCCGGGCTTCTGGGTTTCTTACGCGACACCATCGGGTGTATATGACACTCTACCTAATACGGTTACGGCCACATTTGATGCCAACCAGACGCTAACCAGTTTCTCCAGCGGTTCGAGTTTTATGGATTTCAGCGGCGGTACGGCCGCACCAGCACCGGAAAGCGGCGGCGATGGCATCATCGGCTGGGGACGCTGGACAGGAAATATCAGCAGTGCTGATTATTTGGGTAGCGGGAACTATGGTGCAGACAATGGCATTCATTACGTGGTCGGCATGCCCACACCCACTACCACAATTCAAAATATGCACACGACCGCAATCTACACCTTGGTAGGTGCAACCCAACCCTCAACGTTCAATGGCAGCACCTACAGTCTTGGCACTTTTAGTGGATCAGCGACGGTCGTCTTTAACGGTCCCTCAACAAGCTTGACCTTGAACGCCAGCATCGTCGATTCCGCGGCAGGCATTAATTACAACTTGGCGTCGTTTTACGGAAGCATGCCGCTGTCGGTCGTCACATCGCCCAACACTGCCGTATTCACAGCTTCGGGCTATTATGGGCCCAGCTGCGCAGCACTTACTATAAATGGCTTGTTCGCGGGCGCTAACGCCGAACGACTTGGCATTGCTTATAGGATCGATAATCAAATGACTAGCAAGATCACCACCGGTGCTGCGGCCTTCAAAACGCCGTAAACCCGCGAATCACCTCGCGCGTGACCGCCGATCCGCAGTTTGACCAGTTCTTCTCCAACGCACACGTTGCGCTGGAGAAGAACGCATTCACGCAAGCTGCGCAGTTGTTCGAACACTGCACCCGCCTGCAACCCGCTCATTCCGATGCTTGGTTCTTGCTAGGTGCCAGCCTCGACCGCTGTGGCAAGCCACTGGCGGCGGCACAAGCCTTCGCCCGAGCCGAATCGATCGACCCATTCCATCCGCAAGCCGCCAACGCTCAGGCCGCCATGCTGTTTCTGCTCGGCCGCAACGAAGAAGCACTCGCTGCCTTCCAGCGTGCGCTGGCGCGCAATCTAGGCAATCCCCAGATTCTGACCAACATCGGCATTACCAGTGAAAAATTGGGTAGAGATAACGAGGCGCTCACCAGCTACGCTGCAGCGCTGGCGTCCGACCCAAACCATCCCGGCGCGCTCAGCAATCGCGGCGCTTTGCTACTGAAATTAAAGCAGCCGCATGAAGCGTTGACCGATCACCTGCGCTTCGTCGCAATTGCTCCAGCGAGCGCGATCGGCCATTACAATTGTGCCGAAACCTACGGCGCACTCGGCCGTGACGCGGAAGGGCTCGTCTGCTGCGATGCTGCGCTCGCACGCGCCCCCGCGCACGCCAAGTCGCATTTCCTGCGTGGCGTTTTTCTCGCCAGCGCCGCCCGCTTCGCAGAAGCTACCACCGCTCTCGAAGCCGCCCGTAAACTCGCCCCCGCGACATACGTCGAGATGATGGAACTCGCCAAGCTCGACGCGTGGCAACCGATTTCTGTCAATGTCAGAAATATCTACTGTCAGCGTAGATTGGATCGCCTGCAATCCTGCAATTGGAACGGCTACACCGATTTCATTGCAAGCTTGGAGCGCATGATCGCGGACGGCGCGCACGATCCGGCTGCAATCATCAATCATGTCGGCATCCCCTTTGCCACGCTCGCCCTGCCGTTGCAAGCGCAAACCCAGCTTGCACTAACGCGTCAAATCGCTACCAAAATTGCCGCTGATTGCCCGACCCCGGCGCAATCATTGCCAGCACGCGTCCACAACGATGGCAAGCTCCGCATTGGCTACGTCTCTCCCGACTTCCGCAACCATGCAGACGGCTTCCTGCTACGCGATTTCTTCCGCCTGCACGACCGACAGACATTCGCCGTCCACGCCTATTCGCTGCACAATGACGAAGACAGCCAGATTCGACGCGATATCATTGCCGGTTGCGACGTGTTCCGCGATGTCGCGCATAGGCAGACAACTGAAATCATCGACCTCATCCGGCACGACGGCATCGACATCCTGATCGATCTGGCCGGCTACACCGTCCATGCACGACCGGAAATTTTCGCAGCGCGGCCGGCGCCGATCAACATCATCTATCTCGGCTACCCCGGCACCACGGGTGCGGATTACATCGACTATTTCGTGACCAACCCGATCGCCAGTCCACCCGGGCAGGAACAGTTCTTTTCCGAAAAGATGATCTACCTGCCGGACAACTGCTTTCCCTATCCGCGCAACTGGCAGCCAGCTCCGGCAAAAGACAGGGTATCTCACGGTCTGCCGCAGGACGCCTTTGTTTTCTGCAGCTTCAACAATGCCTACAAGATCGAACCCGTGGTGTTCGCGACATGGATGCGACTGCTGCGACGCGTGCCGCACAGCGTCCTGTGGCTCTTTAGCCCTAGGCCAGCAGTGGCCGAAAACCTGACTAGGGAAGCAGCGGCGCACGGCATCGACCCAGCGCGCTTGATCTTCGCGCCGCTGCTGCCGCTGGAAGAACACCTAGCACGCTACCAAGTGGCCGATCTGTTCCTTGATACTTTCCTGTACGGCGCCGGCACCACCGGCATGGATGCGCTCTGGGCCGGATTGCCACTTTTGACCTGCGTCGGCGAAAGCTACGCGGCGCGCTTCGGCGTCAGCCATCTGAACGCTCTCGGCATGCCGGAGCTCATTACCGCTTCGCAGGGGGAATATGAAGAACGCGCCGTTCACTTGGCGACTCACCCTCTCGAATTGCAAGCGCTCCGCAAAAAACTAGCAACGCAACGCGAGCTTTCACCACTGTTCAACACGGAGAAACTGGTGCGTCAACTCGAAGCAGCATATACACAGGCGTGGCAGCGCCACCAGTCCGCTCTATCACCCACGCATATCAACATTCAATAGCAAGCTGCGCGTCAAAAGCAACGAAGCTGATTTCTCTTGGAAGAGCCAAACGCCTTTTCTTACTACCCGACAATAGCAATGGCAGAAATCTTTGCAGGTGTTATGTTCAAAGGATATCCGGTGGTTAGCGTAAGCGCGCCGGTTGCGGCATTGATGTTATAGGCCGTCAAGTAATAATCTGTAGTTCCTATGTAGATGAACTTTCCACCTGAGCTTTGACCCGATTCACGCATTGCCGGAGAAGTTACGCGATCAACGCGCGCTGGACATTCTAAGCGGCCGTGCTGAACCCAAGACTGCACCTGTGCAGCAATTCAATGCTGTATCGCTTGATGACGGCGATTGACGAGGATGATGAGTCTGCAGAAACAAAAAAGCGAGGCATCCGCCTCGCTTTTTTAACATAAAGTGCACCTTATTTCCCGCGCTTATCCACCTCAATCAACGCATACGCCGAATGGTTGTGGATCGATTCAAAGTTCTCCGCTTCCAGCGTGTAGGCGGCAATCCGTTCATCGGCATTCAACATGCCGGCCACGTCGCGCACCAAGTCTTCGACGAATTTCGGGTTGTCGTAGGCACGTTCGGTGACGTATTTTTCGTCCGGGCGCTTGAGCAAGCCATACAGTTCGCATGAAGCTTGTTGTTCGATTCGGGCGATCAGTTGATCGACTTGAATGTCGCCAACCAAGAGCGCGCTGACGGTGATGTGCGAGCGCTGGTTGTGCGCGCCGTAGGCGGAGATTTTTTTCGAGCAGGGGCAGAGGCTGGTGACCGGCACCAGCACCTTCAGCGTCACCTCGACTTCGCCGTTCTTGATTTCGCCGGTAAAGCCGACTTCGTAATCCATCAAGCTTTCCACGCCGGATACCGGCGCAGTCTTGTTGATGAAGTAGGGGAAATTGACTTCGATCCGGCCTGTTTCCGCTTCCAGCAGGTGCACCATCTTGTGCAGCAGCGCGCTGAACTGGGCGACATCGAGCGGTGTGCGGTTGTCTTCCAGCAGGGCGATGAAGCGCGACATGTGCGTGCCCTTTTGGTCTTCCGGCAGTTGCACATACATGTTCCAGGTGCCGACCGTGGGTTGCGCATCGCCAGCCGTCCTGACCGTGACCGGATAACGCACACCCTTGACGCCGACGCGCTGGATCGCCAAGCGGCGGGTATCCGGCGTGCTCTGCACGTCGGGAATGGCGGTGAGATGTAGATCGCGCGTATTCATGACCATATTTTCCAAGATGCGGCTGCCCGCATCGGCAGTCGCGATAAGCTGTTAATTGTTGTTGACGACCAAGCGCGGTTCGCCTTTGCCGAAGCGCTTGCTGATCGATGCCGCGATGCCGGCGGCATCCAGACCGCACATGGCGAGCAATTGTGCGGCGTCGCCATGATCGATAAATTTATCCGGCAAGCCCAAGTTCAAGAGCGGCTTGACGATGCCGGCTTCGGCCAGCGCTTCCGCCACCGCCGCGCCCGCGCCGCCCATCAGGCAACCCTCTTCGACAGTAACCAGTGCATCGTGGCTGTGCGCCAGTTCCTTGACCAGTTCGATATCGAGCGGCTTGATGAAACGCATATTGGCCACTGTCGCGCCCAATTCTTTGCCGGCCGCGATGCTGGGCGCGAGCATGGTGCCGAAAGCCAGAATCGCGATGCCTTTGCCAGTCTGCACCACCGCCCCCTTACCGAGCGGGAGAACGTCGAGCGACGTATCCACCGCCGCGCCGACGCCCGCGCCGCGCGGGTAGCGCACGGCTGCAGGGCCATTATATTGGAAAGCCGTGGAGAGCATCTGACGGCACTCTTGCTCGTCGGATGCTGCCATCACCACCATATTGGGGATGCAGCGCAGATAAGCAAGATCGTAATTGCCGGCATGGGTCGCGCCGTCCGCGCCCACCAAGCCGGCGCGATCGAGGGCAAAGGTCACGTCCAGATTCTGCAGGGCGACGTCGTGAATCAACTGGTCGTAGCCGCGCTGCAGGAAAGTGGAGTAAATGGCCACTACCGGCTTCAAGCCTTCACAGGCTAGGCCGGCGGCAAAGGTTACAGCATGTTGCTCGGCGATACCGACATCGTAATAGCGGTCGGGGAAGCGTTGCTCGAATTGCACCATGCCGGAACCTTCGCGCATCGCCGGGGTGATGCCGATCAAGCGCTTATCGGCCGCCGCTTGGTCGCACAACCAGTCGCCGAAGACTTGCGTATACGTCACTTTGGACGCCGTGGCCGGCTTGATGCCTTCGGCCGGGTTGAACTTGCCGGGGCCGTGGTACAGCACCGGATCGGCCTCGGCCGGCTTGTAACCCTGACCTTTCTTGGTGACGACGTGCAGGAATTGCGGGCCTTTCAAATTCCTCAGATTCTGCAAAGTCGGAATCAGCGATTCGAGATCGTGGCCGTCGATCGGGCCGACATAATTGAAGCCGAATTCCTCGAACATGGTGGCTGGGACGATCATGCCCTTGGCGTGTTCCTCGAAGCGACGCGCCAGTTCCAGCATCGGCGCCGGCAGCACCGACTTGCCGACATTCTTGGCGGCGGCGTAGAACTTGCCCGACATCAGCCGCGCCAAGTAGCGGTTCAGCGCGCCGACCGGCGGCGAGATCGACATGTCGTTGTCGTTCAGGATCACCAGCAGATTGATGTCCTCATACACCCCGGCATTGTTCATGGCCTCGAAAACCATGCCGGCGGTCATCGCGCCGTCGCCGATCACCGCGATGGCGTGGCGCTGCTCGCCCTTGGTTTTGGCGGCCAATGCCATGCCGAGCGCGGCGGAAATCGAGGTCGAAGAATGGGCGGTGCCAAAAGTGTCGTAAGTGCTTTCGTCCCGGCGCGGGAAACCCGAGATGCCGTTCAACTGGCGCAACGTGCCCATGCGGTCGCGGCGGCCGGTCAAGATTTTGTGCGGATAAGTTTGATGCCCGACATCCCAGACGATGCGGTCTTCCGGCGTATTGAACACGTAATGCAGCGCGATGGTCAGCTCGACCGTGCCGAGATTGGACGACAAGTGGCCGCCGGTTTTGGAAACGGAATCGAGCACGAAGGCGCGCAACTCGTCGGCCAGCGGTTTAAGCTCGGTACGCTGGAGCGCGCGCAGATCGGCCGGGCTATCGATTTTGTTCAGCAAGTCCATAGGCGTCGAGGAAAGCAATTCGTTATCAGTGTTGTCTTTGTACGATCAAGTCGGCCAATTCGCGCAAGCGCTGCGCTTGATCGCCGTAGGGAACCAATGCCGCATGGGCGTCTTGACGCAATTTTTCCGCCAGCGCACGCGATTCAGCCAGACCGAGTATCGACACATAAGTCGGCTTGTTGTCGGCGGCATCCTTGCCGGCGGTCTTGCCCAGCACGGCGGAATCGGCGGTGGCGTCGAGCACGTCATCGACCACCTGAAAGGCCAAGCCGACCGCCTTCGCGTAAGCATCCAGCGCTGCCGTGTCGGCGACCGTCAATGCCTTGCCGCACCACGCGCCGAGCAGCACCGCCGCACGCAGCAATGCGCCGGTTTTCAGGCGATGCATTTGTTCCAGTTCGGCCAGCGACAGGTTCAATCCAACGCTAGCCAAGTCGATCGCCTGACCGCCGCACATGCCGAGCGAGCCGGATGCTTCGGCCAGCAGTCGCAGCATCGCCAGCTTGCGCGATGCCTGACCTTCCCCTTCGTCCTCACCTTCCGCCAGCACCATAAAAGCTTGCGCTTGCAAGGCGTCGCCGACCAGCAAAGCGGTGGCTTCATCGTAGTGCACATGCACGGTCGGCTTGCCGCGCCGTAGCGCATCGTCGTCCATGCAAGGCATGTCGTCGTGCACCAGCGAGTAAGCATGGATCATCTCGACCGCCGCCGCCGCCCGCGTCACGTGCGCCGGATCGGCGGCGAACAGTTCACCGGCGGCGAATGCCAGCAACGGCCGCACGCGCTTGCCGCCATCGAGCACGGCATAACGCATGGCGGCATGCAGCTTGGCCGGAGCGATCTGTTCCGCCGGCAGGAAAGTTTCCAAGCCGCGCTCGATCGTTGTCTGCACCGACTGCATCCAGTCGCTGAAAGCCGGGCGCGCACTCATACTTCGTCCTCGTCGGCAGCATCAACGGCGAAGGGTTTCAGCATGTCGCCCTCCAGCGCTTTGACTTGATTTTCCACCTTGTCCAGTTGGGCGGCACAATACTTCACCAGTTCGGAACCGCGCTGATAAGCGGCGACCGAGGTTTCCAGCGGCAATTCGCCTGCTTCCATTTGCGCGACCAGTTGTTCCAGCTCGGCCAAAGCTTGCTCGAACGAGGTGGGCGCAGCGGCCGTTGCGGATTTCTTGGTCATGACGGGCAAAAATGTGGGCTAGCCCGCTATTCTAGCAAAACGGCCCTTGCCGGGCGTCGCCGGAAGGGCCGTTTAGGCAATTCGGTGAGCGTCGGCTTTAACGGAATTCCCGCAGACGGTCTTTGACCAATTTGCCTTGCACGTGAGGCAGTGCATCGAATTTGGCATCCATCAGCTTATCGAGCTCTTCGAGACGCGAAGCCGGGGTCGGGTGAGTGGCAAACATCAGCGAGAAGCTGGCGTCGTTGCCGCTTTGCCCTTCCAGCATTTGCAAGGCCGACGGCAAACCGAAGGGGTCGTAACCGGCACGCGCAGCCAGCACGACGCCGATGCGATCGGCTTCGTATTCATCGCTTTTGCTCAAGCCGCTGCCGAACACGTTCAATATGCCGTTTTTGACGAATTCATTGACTTGAGGATTTCCGCCGGCCTTGGCGCTGACCACCTCGCCCAAGATGGCAAGACCCGCACCTTTCCGCACCGCGTTCAAGTGATGCTTCTTGAGCACATGGCCGATTTCATGGCCTAACACGCCAGCCAATTCCGCTTCGCTCCCCATGCGCTGCAACAAACCCTTGGTAACAAAAATATAGCCGCCCGGCGTGGCGAAGGCGTTGTAGCCGGTATCGTCCAGCACACCGAAGGTCCACGGCAAATCCGGCCGTTCGGTTTGCGATGCAATCCAGCGTCCTAGCGTGTTGACGTAGCGTTGCGCGCCGGGGTTGTTCCAAAGAGGCTTGGCGCCCAACAGGCTGGACGCAAATTGCTGACCGATGGCGATTTCTTCCTGCTCGCTCGGCTCTTTGAGTGCCTTGCCGACGTTTCCGGCAATGCTAGCGGCTCTGTCGAGATTGCTGCCGCCGCTACTGCCACTGGTGCTACCGCCGCCACCTAACAATCCCTTCAAAAGCGACGGCACATCTTGTGCAAGCACTGCACCGGACGTGAAGATGAGGCCGGCGGCAAGTGCATAACGACCATAACGTGCGAGAGCTTTCATGTCACATCCCCATCATTCCCGGCGTGGTGCCGTTATTGTTGTTATTGCTGTCGCCGCCACTGCCACCACCGACGAAGCTGTCCGGGAGATAGTCAACATGATTGGCGGATAGTTTGGTGCGCTGGGCGAAAGCGCGGCCGGCTTCTTTGCTGACCGCATATCGTTGCATTTTCAGGAACTCATTCGGATTCGGTTGCGCGCGCGCTAGGTCTTCCTTGGTCAAACCTTTCACGCCCGTCGTCTCCGTGCCGGAATTGGATGTGCGACCGGCGTTCAGCAAACTACTCATGCCACTGGCGAACGATCCCGAACTGGATGCTGTTCCGGCGGATTCCGGCTTCAGGCTAAACATGCGTACCCAGCCTTTGCCGGCAGAGGTTTTCACCTCACTCCAAGCACCAACTTTGCGCAGGATATCAACCTTGGTATTTTCGGGAAGAGAAGCGACCTTGGCGGCATCGGACTGGGCTTGCGCCATCAAGTCCGTTGCGCTTTTAGTCAGGGCTGATTCAGCATGGGCAAGACTTGCCCCCAGCAGAAGCAGCGCGCAGGCATAAGCTTTCATGTGGCTTTCCTTATCGGCTCGAATAATTCTACTTCCGCGACGCGTCCCTTGACGGCAAAGGAGCCTTTCGCCTCGAAACGCATGTCATCGGAAGACTGGCAAAGCTGCATGGTTTCGCGCGTAACCAGCACGCGCGCGATGCCCTTGGTCAAACCTTCCACCCGGCTGGCGAGATTGACGGTATCGCCGATGGCCGTGTAATCAAGTTTCTTCTGGGCACCGATGAAGCCTACCACAGCAGGTCCCGAGTGTACACCGATGCCCACGTCGAAATCGAGCGTGTTGCCCTGCTCGGCTTCCAGCTCTTTCTTGAAATCGAGCAATACCTGCTGCATCTCCAACGCCGCCGCCACCGCGTTGTCGGCATGACGCGCATCTTCCACCGGCGCACCCCAGAAAGCCATGATGCAATCGCCGATAAATTTGTCGAGCGTGCCGCCGTGGCGGAACACCACTTCGACTTGACGATCGAAATAGCGATTGAGCAGTGTCACGATTTCATGCGGCTGACGCGATTCCGATAAGGTGGTGAAACCGCGAATGTCGGAAAACAGCACCGTGACCTCCGACGTCTTGCCCGACATGCTTTCCACGGTTTGCCCGTGCTCGACAATCTGCCGCACCACGTTGGGATTGAGAAAGCGGCCAAACAACGACACCGCTTGCTCGCGCGAGCGGCGTTCGCGCAGATAACCGCCAACCGCCGCCGTCAAATACCAAGCCCAAGCAAAGGCCAGCGGCGTCACTACCGGCAGCAAACGATTGCCCGCCAGCGCGGCATCGGCCAGCGCCAAACTCGCCATCGTCAGCAACGCCAATCCGATACCGATCAGCATCGGATTCATGCGGTGGGTGAATGCCCAAGCCAACAGCGCAATCAAGGCTAGGCCAAACAGAAAAGGCAGCAGCGGCGACACGGTGCGCACGTTGTTGCCGTTTTTCAGATTGTCGATGGCGGTGGCGAGAATATCGACGCCGGGCGTGCCCGAGCCGAGCGGGCTCAGGTGATGGTCGAAGGCGCTGGTGGCGGAGGAGCCGATCACGATGATCTTGTTGCGGAACAAATTCTCCATCTGCTTGACATCATCGGCATGCAAAGGCTGCCGTTCCGTCAGCAATTTATACAAATCGCCATAAGGCAAATGTTGATGCAACTTGCTAGACCAGCGCAGTAAGAAATCATCGCCGGGCGGCAGCGCCATGCCAAGATCACTGACCACACGCGCCGGCATCGACGGTAGTTTCCAGCCATGTACTTCGGTGTACAAGCGGTTGCGCCGCAAGCGGCCATCGTCATCTTTGTCGGCGTTAATCAAACCCAAGCGCCAACCTGCCGGCGCGATCGCTTCCGGCAACTGGATCGCCACCGTGGCTGGATCGCTGGCGTTACCAGTCAGATGCAATGCTGTCGTCAGACTCGCCAACCTGACGCCCTTGCCATCCAGCTCCGCCGGCAGCCGGGTTGCCGGCAAATAGACGTAAGGCAGCGCCTGCACCACCTCGGACAAACGCGCATCGCTTTTCGGCTGACGCATGTCGTGCTCGGTGAACGCCAGATCGAACACCACGGCGCGCGGTGCGAACTGACTCAGAATTTCCAGCAGGTCGGCGTGGATTTCGCGCCGCCACGCCCACAGCCCGGCGATTTCCTGCATCGCCACCATGCTGCGGTCGTCAATATCGATCACCACGATGTCGGGGTCGGGCTGCTGCTCAGCCGCATGTCGGCGCTGGTACACATCGCCCAGCCGCGCTTCAGTGTTCTGCAAGGCATGCAGGCCGAATAGCTCCGCCGCCAACGCCAGCGCGAACAGCAAAGCCATGACGATATGCCAGCGCCCGGATGAGCGGCCGATTGATTTGAACAAAGATCGCAACATGCGTGAGCGCCTCGAATGACGGGATAGTCGGGCATCTTAGCTGCAAGCAGCATCCCTTCGCAAGACGCGGAAGTAGCGGAAAAACCGAATGAAATGAAGACCTTGCATGCATTCCACCTATGACAAGGGAGTGACATTTCGGTATAATCGCCCGTTCTGTCCAAAATTTCCGTTTCATATTGCTTGAACCTGGTTTTTGCGGATTCTTTCTCTCTTAGGTTGGTGCAAATTAATTTGGGGGGTAGGGATGTCCGATCTGGCGACTTTTGCCAAACTTGCGCGCTCCGACGCGCAACTTCCGGTCAACGTCTATTTCGACGAACACCTGCTACAGCAGGAAATTCACAATCTGTTCCATCGCGGCCCGCGCTACGTCGGCCATGCATTGCTGGTGCCCGAAGTCGGCGACTTCGCCACGCTGCCGTGGGAAAACGAAGGCCGCATGCTGGTGCGTAGCCAGCAAGGCATCGAACTGATGTCCAACGTTTGCCGCCACCGGCAAGCGAAGATGTTCAATGGTCGCGGCCATGCGGACAACATCGTCTGCCCGCTGCATCGCTGGACGTACGATCTGCAAGGCGAATTGATCGGCGCGCCGCATTTCGATCACACGCCGTGCTTGCATCTCTCGAAAACCACCCTACAAAGCTGGAACGGTTTG
>JAFECY010000132.1 GCA_018241865.1 Pseudomonadota bacterium
ACAATGCAGCACAGCGGTTAGTCTTGGTCCCGCCAGCTCATCCCAAAACAGAATGGCGATTGGGTTGGACAAATCCAAAACAACTCTTGCAAGACGATTTCGACAAACCACACAGCCTTACATCGCAGCCCACCTCACAAAATATGAGGGAAGCCAAACATTATGGCAGTATTATGCCGAGCAAGCAACAACTATTTAAACAATTTGCGCAACTTGTACAACACGCGTTACGGTCCAAGCCTTGGTCTTGGAAATCGGTCGGCCTTCTTGGATCTCGACGGTATCACCGGCCTTAGCCTGATTAGCCTCATCGTGCGCGTGATACTTGTTCGTGCGCACGATGATTTTGCCGTACAGCGGATGCTTTAACTGACGCTCGATCAAAACGGTAACGGTCTTGTCCATCTTGTCAGAAACTACCTTGCCAATCAATGTGCGCTTGTGGGCTTGTTTCACTTGATCGTTCATTATTTGGCGTCCTTCTGATTCATGACCGTTTTTACGCGCGCGATATCGCGACGTACCTTCTTGAGTTGCGAAGTGTTGCTGAGCTGCTGCGTTGCGATTTGCATACGCAAGCTGAATTGCGCCCTCAACAACTCATTCAGTTCTTTTGCCAGACCAGCCTGGTCCTTGCCACGAAGTTCAGATGCTTTCATGGTTCACTCCTTTAGTGGCCGACTTGGCGAACGACGAAAGTCGTTTGCAGCGGCAGTTTTGCTGCAGCCAGGCGGAATGCCTCGCGCGCCAGCGCCTCATCGACGCCATCCATTTCGTACAGCACTTTGCCGGGCTGAATTTCCGCAACATAGTACTCAGGATTACCCTTGCCGTTACCCATACGGACTTCGGCCGGCTTGTTAGAAATCGGCTTGTCCGGGAAAATCCGGATCCAGATACGGCCACCGCGCTTGATGTGACGCGTCATCGCACGACGTGCAGCTTCAATCTGGCGCGCCGTGATACGACCACGACCAACCGCCTTCAGGCCGAAATCGCCGAACGACACGGCAGTGCCGCGCTCGTGCGAAATACCCTTGTTGCGGCCTTTTTGCTCTTTACGATATTTTCTACGTGCTGGTTGCAGCATGTTTATTCTCCTGCTTTCTCGGCCGGGGCTGCGCCGTCAGCCTTCTTGGCACGGACGCGCTTGGCAGCCGGAGCAGCGGTACCGGGGGTAGCCGGAGCTGCCTGGCCTTCCACACGAGCAGCGCGGGGGCGGCCAGCTGGCTTGCCATCATCGCGGCGCGGTGCGCGGCGCTTCTTATCATCTTCGACCGGTGCCTCAATGGTCGGCGCTTCGCCATTGGCGAGACGATCACCTTTGTAGACCCAGACCTTAATACCAATGATGCCGTAAGTGGTTTCTGCTTCGCCGAAGCCGTAATCGATGTCGGCGCGCAGCGTGTGCAGAGGCACACGACCTTCGCGATACCATTCGGTACGGGCGATTTCGATGCCGTTCAGACGTCCCGACGACATGATCTTGATGCCTTGGGCGCCCAAACGCATGGCGTTTTGCATCGCACGCTTCATGGCGCGACGGAACATAATGCGTTTTTCAAGTTGTTGCGCGATCGAATCGGCGATCAACTGTGCATCGACTTCCGGCTTGCGAATTTCTTCGATATTGACGTGCACCGGCACGCCCATCATTTTAGCCAGCGCCGACTTCAGCACTTCGATATCTTCGCCTTTTTTGCCGATCACCACACCCGGACGTGAGCTGTAAATCGTGATGCGGGCATTCTTGGCAGGACGCTCGATGACGACGCGACCGACGGATGCGTTCTTCAGTTTTTTCTTCAGGTAATCGCGCACCTTCAGGTCTTCGTTCAGCATGCTGGCGAAATTGCTGTTGCCGGCATACCAGCGCGAGCCCCAGTTACGCGTTACCGCAAGGCGGAAACCGGTTGGATGAATCTTCTGTCCCATCGTGACCCCTTAGTTACCGACAGTCACGTAAATGTGACAGGATTGCTTGGAAATACGATTGCCCTGGCCCTTTGCACGCGCGGTGAAGCGCTTGAGAACCGTGCCTTGTTCGACGTAGATGGTCTTGACCTTGAGTTCGTCGATATCGGCGCCATCGTTGTGCTCGGCATTCGCGATTGCGGATTCCAGCACTTTCTTGATGATGGCAGCACCCTTTTTCGGGCTGAAAGCCAGAATGTTCAGCGCTTGATCCACTTTTTTGCCGCGAATCATATCGGCAACCAAGCGGCCTTTTTGTTCCGACAGGCGCACGCCGCGGAGAATAGCTTTAGTTTCCATCATCGCACCTTATTTCTTGGCTTTCTTGTCGGCAGCATGACCCTTGAACGTACGGGTCAGCGCAAACTCGCCGAGCTTGTGACCAACCATATTCTCGGACACATAAACCGGCACGTGCTGCTTGCCGTTATGCACCGCAATGGTCAGACCGATGAAATCCGGCATGATCGTCGAACGACGCGACCAGGTCTTGATCGGCTTTTTGTCCTTGCCCGCTTGCGCAGTCTCGACTTTTTTCACCAGGTGGGCGTCACAGAACGGCCCTTTTTTCAATGAACGTGTCATGTGTTACCCCTTATTTCTTGCCGCGGCGCGAGACGATCATGGAAGTCGTGCGCTTGTTGCGACGCGTCTTCTTGCCCTTGGTCTGCTGACCCCACGGCGATACCGGATGACGGCCTGCCGACGTACGACCTTCACCACCACCGTGCGGGTGATCGATTGGGTTCATGACCACACCACGCACCGTCGGACGAATACCGCGCCAACGGGTTGCACCGGCCTTGCCGATCTTGCGCAGGTTGTGTTCGCCGTTGCCGACCTCACCAACCGTTGCACGGCATTCGATATGCACGCGACGTACTTCACCGGAACGCAGACGCACCTGAGCGTAAGTACCTTCACGCGCCATCAGCACAACGCCAGCACCAGCGGTACGCGCCATCTGCGCGCCTTTGCCAGGCAGCATCTCCACGCAATGCATCGTGGTACCGACCGGGATGTTGCGGATCGGCAGGCAGTTACCAGCTTTGATCGGCGCTTCGGCGCCATTCATCAACTGATCACCAACAGCAATACCCTTCGGGGCGATGATGTAAGCACGCTCGCCATCGGCGTAGCACAACAGGGCGATATGGGCAGTACGGTTCGGATCGTATTCGATACGCTCGACCTTGGCTGCAATACCATCCTTGTTGCGACGGAAGTCAACCACACGATAGTGATGCTTGTGGCCACCACCGATATGACGGGTAGTAATACGACCATCGTTGTTACGACCGGCGGTTTTCGATTTTTTTTCAATCAGGCTTTGCAGCGGACGGCCTTTGTACAGGTCGGGATTGACGATCTTGACCATGCCACGACGACCAGCCGAGGTCGGCTTCATTTTCACGAGTGCCATTATTTAGCCTCCTCGTTGAAGTTGATTTCCTGCCCGGGTTTCAGGCACACAAACGCACGCTTGGTGTGGTTGCGACGACCCATGAAACGACCGGAACGCTTTTCCTTGCCTTGGCGATTGACGGTTTGCACCGAATCAACCTGCACCTTGAACATCAATTCAACGGCAGCCTTGATTTCCGGCTTGGTAGCATTCGGAGCAACTAGGAATACGACCTGCTCGCTTTTCTCAGCAACGAAAGTCGCCTTCTCGGAAATCACCGGCGCCAGCAAGACTTTCAGCAGGCGCTCTTCGCTATGTTTGATGACTGCACTCATGCCAGCATCTCCTCAATCTTGGCCAAGGCCGGCTTGGTGATCAGCACTTTCTTGTAGAACACCAGCGATACCGGATCGGCATGACGCGGCTCGACGACCAGCACGTTCGGCAGATTGCGCGAAGCGAGCAACAGGTTTTCGTCGAGATTGTCGGTAATGACCAGCACCGAATCCAGACCCATACCCTTCAGCTTCTGTGCCAGCAGTTTGGTCTTCGGGGCTTCGACCGACAAATCTTCAATGATCGACAGGCGATCTTCGCGAGCCAGTTGCGAGAGGATCGAGCAGACACCTGCGCGATACATCTTCTTGTTGACCTTGTGCGAAAAATTCGCGTCCGGGCTATTCGGGAAGATACGGCCACCACCACGCCACAGCGGCGAGGACGACATACCGGCACGAGCACGGCCCGTACCTTTTTGACGCCACGGCTTCTTGGTGGTGTGACTGACTTCTTCACGGTCTTTTTGCTTGCGGTTACCGCTACGGGCATTCGCTTGATAAGCAACGACCACTTGATGGATCAGCGCTTCGTTGTAGTCACGGCCGAAAATGGTATCCGGCGCAGCAACGTTCGAAGCAGCTTGACCTTGCGCATTCAGGAGCTTGAGTTCCATCGATTAGGCTCCCTTCTTGGCTTTGACTTTAACAGCAGGAACAACGATCACTTGACCGTTTTTCGCACCCGGAACCGCACCCTTGACCAGCAACAACTGGCGCTCAGCATCAACGCGAGCGATTTCCAAGTTTTGCGTGGTGCAGGTAACATCGCCCAGATGACCGGTCATGCGCTTACCCGGGAAAACACGACCCGGATCCTGCGCCATACCAATGGAACCCGGCACATTGTGCGAACGGGAGTTACCGTGGGTTGCACGACCGGAACTGAAGTTGTAACGCTTGATAGTACCGGCATAACCCTTACCGATGGACACGCCTTGCACGTCCACCTTCTGACCGACTTCGAACAGACTGACAGCAATGGTGTCACCCGCCTTCAACTCGGCAGCTTTGGATGCGTCGATACGGAATTCTTTGAGGACGGTACCGGCTTCGACGCCAGCTTTGGCGTGATGACCAGCAGCGGCTTTATTCACGCGGGAAGCGCGACGGGTGCCGAATGCGACCTGGACAGCAGTATAACCATCCGTGTCAGGCGTTTTGATTTGGGTCACGCGGTTGTTCGACACATCCAGAACGGTAACGGGAATCGAATCACCGTCATCCGTAAAGATGCGCATCATACCAACCTTGCGACCTACAAGGCCTAGGCTCATTGTTTTCTCCATTCCCGCCTGCGATTGGGCGGGGCTGATGTTTGTACAACTAATAAATGCAAGTCCGCAATGCGAATCTGCACGAAAGCCGAAGATTCTAACCCGAAAACGCTATTTCCACAACACCTAATTTGCAAAAACAGCGGTTCCGGTATTTTTACGACACATTACTGCAACTTGATTTCGACATCGACACCAGCCGGCAAATCGAGTTTCATCAAAGCATCGACCGTTTTGTCAGTCGGATCAACGATATCCATCAAACGCTGATGAGTACGGATTTCAAACTGGTCTCGCGACGTTTTGTTGACGTGCGGGGAACGCAGCACGTCGAAACGCTGGATACGGGTCGGCAGTGGCACCGGACCCTTGACGACTGCGCCAGTACGCTTAGCAGTATCAACGATTTCCAAGGCAGACTGATCGATCAGACGATAATCAAACGCCTTCAGACGGATACGGATTTTTTGGTTAGGGGTCGACATGCGATTTCCTTTAAAGAGCGAACCGAAGGTAAGTGGTTACTTCCGGCATTCTGTATTATTGGCGGGGCGAATTATTCGCCCCGCGTCCTTCTCTATTACTCAATAATCTTCGCCACGACACCGGCGCCGACGGTACGACCGCCTTCGCGGATGGCGAAGCGCAGACCTTCTTCCATGGCGATCGGGTTAATCAGCATCACGGTGATCGAGAC
>JAFECY010000133.1 GCA_018241865.1 Pseudomonadota bacterium
CGCGCCAAGAAACGCCAGCAATACATCATCGACCGCATGTACCAACTCGGCTATATCACCCCGGAACAATACGAGGCAGCGCGCACAGAAGAATTGAAAGTCAAGACCGACAACAACGAATTTGGCATTCATGCCGAATATGTCGCCGAGCTGGCGCGGAAGATGATCTACGATCAATTCAAGGAAGACACCTACACGCGCGGCCTGAACGTCTACACCACCATCACCAAGGCCGATCAGGACGCGGCCTACTTGGCACTACGTAAGGGCGTGATGGACTACGAAAAACGCCACGGTTATCGCGGCCCGGAAGGCTACATGGACATTCCCGCCGCGAAGGAAGAAGCGGAAAGCGCCATCGAAGTGGAACTCGCCGACCATCCCGACAGCGATGACGTCATTACCGCCGTGGTGCTGGATGCGGCTCCCAAACTCGTGCATGCCGTACTGGCCACCGGCGAAGAAATCGAAATCAAGGGCTCGGGGCTGAGCTTCGCCGCCAGCGCATTCAGCGACAAAACACCGCCCAACAAGCGCATCCGGCGCGGCGCCATCATTCGCGTCTCGCAGGAAGGCAAAGACTGGAATATCACCCAGATGCCGGAAGTAGAATCAGCTTTCGTCGCAGCCAATACCGAAGATGGCAGCATCCGTGCGCTGGTCGGCGGCTTCGATTTCAATCGCAGTAAATTCAACCACGTGACCCAGGCTTGGCGTCAACCCGGTTCGTCGTTCAAGCCATTCATTTACTCCGCCTCCCTTGAAAAAGGCTTGTCGCCAGCCACAATCATCAACGATGCGCCGATTAGCTTTGGCGGCGGCGAAACCGGCGGTCAAGTGTGGGAACCAAAAAACTACGACAACAAATACGATGGCCCGATGACCATGCGGCGCGGCCTGATGAAATCAAAGAACATGATTTCGATCCGCATCCTGAACAAGATCGGCGCCAAATACGGTCAGGAATACGCCACCCGCTTTGGCTTCGATGCCGAAAAAAATCCGCCTTATCTAACACTAGCGCTCGGTGCCGGTGCCGTCACGCCGCTGCAGATGGCCGGGGCGTATGCCGTGTTCGCCAACGGCGGTTACAAAATCAATCCTTATCTCATCGCCAAAGTGACCGATGGCAGCGGCAAACCCCTGTTTGAAGCCAAACCGGAGAAAGCCGGTGACGAGGCCAATCGTGTCATCGACGAGCGCAACGCCTTCCTAATGGACAGCATGTTGAAGGATGTGGTCAAGCACGGCACCGCCACGCGCGCGCTGGTTTTAAAACGTTCTGATATTGCCGGCAAAACTGGTACCACCAATGATTCTTTCGATGCTTGGTTTTCCGGCTATAACCCCAAAGTCGTGGGCATTGCTTGGATCGGTTTTGACCAGCCAAGAAATCTCGGCAACCGCGAAACCGGCGGCGGCTTGGCGCTACCGATCTGGATCGGCTACATGCAAAAAGCCCTGAAAGATTTGCCTATCACGGAGCGCCAAGTTCCAGAAGGCTTGATCCAAGCCGGCGGCGAATATTATTACGCGGAAAATCCGCCCGGCAGCGGCGTGCGCAGCTTGGGCACTGGCGGCGGCGGTGGCGAGAAGAACAATGACGGCGCGCCAGCCGAGGAAGAAAAGACCAAGGACGAAGTCAAGAACCAGTTGTTCTAGCCAGCGAGGAGACGCACCGGCTGCCCGGCTTGGGCACTGATCGCGTTCGACAGCGCGGCGAACAATTCATCGCCGTTGCGGGTGTCACGCCATTCCTCGCCAATGCGTTTGTAGTGAAAGCCGCCCGATCTGGCGGCGACCCAGATTTCCCGCATCGGCGTCTGGCTATTGACGATGATTTTCGAGCCGGCATCGATCAATTCGATTTCCAACACATTGCCGGCGCGACTGCATTCCACATCCAGATCGCTGCTCTCCGCAAGCCGTTCCAGCGCCTGCTCGATCGCATCTAGCGTCGCTTCGGCTAGGGTCAAGAATTCGGATTCGGTCATGCTACACTCCAAGGCATTGCGTCAAACCTGCATTTTAATCGTGAAATCCACTTCCCATTTGCTCTGCATCGTCGCCGCCAGTCTGCTGCTGTCCGCTTGCGGTCAGCGCGGCCCGTTATATTTGCCGACGCCGCCTGCACCGGCCACGCCGACTCAAACGCATTCGGCAACCACGGCAACACCAGCCGCTACGTCCACCACGCAGTCCTCCGCTCCCGCCACCAAATAACTTGCTTCCCCATGTCGCATTTTTCTTATCGGAATGGCGTGCTGCACGCCGAGAGTCTTGCCCTCTCTGAAATCGCCCAGCGCTTCGGTACCCCGACCTATGTCTATTCCAAAGCGGCGCTGCTGGAAAATTTCGCCGCCTATGCCGATGCCTGCAAAAAACACGGTCGTGCTACGGCCGAAAATGCATTGGTGTGCTACTCGGTCAAATCGAATTCCAATCTAGCGGTGCTGAATCTGCTAGCCAAACAAGGCTCGGGTTTCGACATCGTTTCCGGCGGCGAATTGCTGCGCGTACTGGCCGCCGGCGGCGATCCGCGCAAGGTGATTTTTTCCGGCGTCGGCAAGAGCCGCGAGGAAATGCAACTGGCGCTGTCCCACGACATCCTCTGCTTCAACGTCGAATCGGCGGCCGAACTAAAGCGCCTGAACGATGTGGCGGGCGAGCTCGGCAAGCGCGCGCCCATCTCGCTGCGCGTCAATCCGAACGTTGACGCCAAGACCCATCCTTATATTTCCACCGGGCTGAAAGAAAACAAGTTCGGCGTGGCCTTCGACGAAGCGCTGGCGATTTACCGCAGCGCTGCCATCCTGCCGCACATCGCCGTGGTCGGCATCGATTGCCATATCGGCTCGCAATTACTGGACGATGCGCCGTTGCTGGAGGCGCTCGACAAGTTGATCGAATTGATCGACACGCTGGAAGACGAAGGTATCGCCATTCACCACCTCGACATCGGCGGCGGCATCGGCATCAATTACAACGACGATCAGCCGGTCGCGGTCGGCGATTATCTCGGCCGTCTGTTCGCGCGCATCGATGCCTGGCGCGCAGCGCGGCACGCCGGCAAGGCGATCGCGGTGCTGTTCGAGCCGGGCCGTTCCATCGTCGGCAACGCCGGCGTGCTGCTGACCGAAGTGCAATACCTGAAGCACAGCCCGGACAAGAATTTTGCCATCGTCGATGCCGCCATGAATGACTTGATGCGCCCGGCGATGTATGAAGCCTGGCACGGCGTGCAAACTGTCAAGCAAGACGGTGCGGATGTGCGTACTTATGATGTGGTCGGTCCAGTCTGCGAATCGGGCGACTGGCTGGCGCGCGCGCGCGAACTGGCGCTGGCGGAAGGCGACTTGCTCGCCATCCTCTCGGCCGGCGCTTACGGCATGACCATGTCCTCCAACTACAATACTCGAGGCCGTTCCGCCGAGGTGATGGTCGATGGCGACCAAGCGCACCTAGTCCGCGAACGCGAACAGGCGGCGCAATTGTTTGCGCTGGAAAAGCTGCTGCCGTAAAAATTCACGCTGCGAATTACGCCGCACGGCACCAGCCGATCAGCTTCGCGCTCGGTCATCAGATGATCGAACGGACATGGTGCGCGCAGATGGATGCACGCCATGACGCCATTGCCGCACGCAAATGCGAAACCGCGATGCACCGTCCGGCTCAGGCCGCCGTCACCCTAGATCGCCAAAGCGACCAGTACAGCCGCAAGCCCAGCAGCGCAGCCACAATCGCCGTAAATAGCAGGGGTTGGGCGAAATCGTGCTTGCCCGCTTTCATCCACCAGAAATGCAGCAAACCGAGCGGCGCGATCACATAGATCAGCCGGTGCAGCCATTGCCAGCGTTTGCCGCCCAGCCGCCGCACCATGCCATTGGTGCTGGTTGCCGCCAAGGGAATCAGCAGCACGAAGGCACTGAAGCCGACCGTGATGAAGGGACGCTTGAGCACATCCTTCCACATTTCCTGCAGATCGAAGAAATGATCGAACCAGAGGAAGGTAGTGAAGTGCAGCGCGACGTAAAAGAAAGCGAACAAGCCCAGCATGCGGCGCAACTTGACTAGCCAGTTCCAACCCGACAGCCGCCGCAAGGGCGTCACCGCCAGCGTGATACAGAGGAAGTACAGAGTCCAGTCGCCCGTGCTGCGCGTGATGAATTCGATCGGGTTGGCGCCGAGCCGGTCGGTAAAACCGTAAAAAAGCAAACGCGCCGCAGGAATCAGCGCAAGCAAGAATAATCCCGCCTTGATCCAGCCGATCTGTTTTGACGAAGGATGGAACATCAGTGCCCTTAAAAGAATTTTCTCAAGTCCATGCCAGCATACAGCGACGCCACCTCACTGTAACCGTTGAACATCAGGGTCTTGCGCTTGCGGGTAAAGAAGCCATCCTCGCCGATGCGGCGCTCGCTGGCCTGCGACCAGCGCGGGTGATCGACTTCCGGGTTGACGTTGGAATAGAAGCCGTATTCCTGCGGCGCAGCCAAGTTCCACGCGGTCTTCGGTTGATCGCGGGTGAAGCGGATTTTCACGATCGACTTGGCCGACTTAAAGCCGTATTTCCAAGGCACCACCACCCGCACCGGCGCACCGTTCTGATTCGGCAGCACTTCGCCATACATGCCCAACGTCAGCAGGGTCAGCGGATGCATGGCTTCATCCAGCCGCAAGCCTTCGACATAGGGCCAATCCAGCACCCGGCTGCCGATGCCGGGCATTTGTTTTTTATCGGCCAGCGAAGTGAATTCGATGTACTTGGCGTTGCCATTGGGCTCGACCTTGCGAATCAATTCCGCCAGCGAATAACCGATCCACGGAATCACCATCGACCAGCCTTCGACGCAGCGCAATCGGTACACGCGCTCTTCCAGCGGCGCCAGTTTCAGCAGGCTGTCGATATCCAGCGTCAGCGGCTTCTTGATCTCGCCCTCGATGCTGACCGTCCACGGTCGCGGCTTCAGGGTGCTAGCCAAGTGCGCCGGGTCGGCCTTGTCGGTGCCGAATTCGTAGAAATTGTTGTAGCTGGTGGCGTCCTTGTAAGCGGTCGGCTTGTCCATCACCACATAGGCGTTGTTGACCTTGGCTGCAAGTTTTTGTCCTGAGGCCGGTTGGGCGAAGGCTTCGCGGCCGGCCATCTCGAACAAAGCGCTGCCAGCGATCGAGCCGCGCGCCACTTGCTTGACGAAAGAACGGCGCGACTCGAATACGGCGCGCGGCGTGATTTCCGAGGGATATGGCAGATCGATGCCGTTGGGATTACGCTTGATTAACATGGCTGCTCCGTGAGGTAAGGGCTGCATGGACAAAGCTTAGTCCATTTGTTCGGCAAAACCTGACAAAAGATTTTACCGGCGCGGCAGGCGTGCCAAGCTAGCGTTCAGGGCTGCAACTGGGCATGCACGGCATTGGCCACCGCCAACAGGCGGGTCTTGCCCAAGCTGCCGGACAGGGCGTAGCCGTATTGCCGGTCGATCCAGTAAAACGCGTTGACGCCATTTTTTTCCATGACCTGGAAACCGGTCTCGGCCTGCACTTGCGGCGCATGCCGGACGGTCAGGGTCAGTCGTTCGCCATCGCCCGATTCGTACATCAGTTGCGCCAGCGGCGCATCGTCTCCCGGCAGCAAGCGCCCACCCAGCAGGATGAATCCCTGCGTCTGCAAATCCGGCGCGCGGATCGGCGCATCCAGCCGCTTGGACAACCAGGCTACCAAGTGCGCCTCTTGCGCCGCCGGCACTTCGACCGGATGACGCTTTTCCGCCGCGAATACGACATGCGCCGCCAGTGCATTACGGGCGAAGCCGGCCGCTGTCTGCATGGATGCCGTGGAGGCCGTCGAGGTCATGGATGCCGGCGTCAGCGGCCGTGCCGCATGGGCGAACCAGCCGGCCACCAGACCGCAGGCCAACCAAGCCAACCCCGCCGCCAAACCGCGCGGCCAAGACGGTGCCTTCACCGCAGTGCTCAGGCGCAGCGGAATCGCTTCATTGAGGACGCCATCGTAATCGCGGTGCAAGGCCTGATTCTGCTCGCGCCAGTGCTGCAGGCTGACGCGAGCTTCAGGGTGATCGGCGAGATAGGCTTCTACTTGGGCGCGGCGGTCGGCATCGAGCCGGCCATCGACATAGGCGTGCAAATCCAGTTCGGTGATCGGTGCGCTACTCATGTCACTTGATCCTGCTTAAATGCGCGGAAGATTTGTGCCCCGCCGGCTGCCCGCTCAGCAATTGCTGCAGATGGCCACGGGCGCGCGCTAGGCGAGACATCACGGTGCCGACCGGAATCCCGAGCACATCGGCCGCTTCCTGATACGTCAATTGCTCCAGCCCCACCAGCAGGATGACGGCGCGATGCTCGGCGCTGATCCGCAGCAGTGCCTGTTGCATGTCGAGCCGTAAGCCGGGGTCATGCGATATCGCCGCATCTTCTGCCGCCGCCGTCATCGAATCCGTGCTGCGCTGACGCGCCAGATCGTTGAGGTAAAGGCGATGCAACATGGTCAACAGCCAAGCGGTCAGATTGCTGTTGAGGCGAAACAGCCAGCGCCGGCGCATCGCCCGCTCCAGCGTGTCTTGCACTAGGTCATCCGCCCAGGCGACGTTGTGCGTCAGCGCCCGCGCATAGCGGCGCAAGCGCGGAATGTGCAAGGTCAGTTCCTGGGCGAAATCAGCCATGTCGGCAAACTGGGACGCTCAGGGCTTGACGACGTGCCACTGGTTGTTGAGGAAGCCATCGCCGGTCTTATCGCCCGGTTTCTGATCTTTGACCCAGTGGTAGAGCGGCTTGCCCTTGTATGCCCATTGTTTCTTGCCATCGTCGCGGGTGATGATGCTGTAGTCGCCGGCGGGTTTGTCAGTATCCTGCGCCATCAGCGGCGGCCAGTTGGCGGCGCAAGGGCCGTTGCAGGCGCTCTTGCCGCCAGCATCGCGATCAAAGGTGTACAGGGTCATGCCGGCGGCATTGGTCAGCACGCCATCGGTCGTCTTGACCGGAGCAGTCGCCATTGCCATCGAACCGCAAGCGGTCACGCCTGCCGCCAAGAAAATACCGGCAACAATAGAAGTAATTTTTTTCATGGAATCCTCGCAACGGGTTGAGTGATTGTGCAACGGTCGCAGCACAATCGGTAAACAGCCGACGCTTCCAGTTTATTCCATGAAAAGCAAAAATTTTATAGCTTGCCGTAGGAATGCAAACCGGACAGGAACATGTTGACGCCGAGGAAGGCGAAGGTCGTGACCAGCAAGCCGATCAACGCCCACCATGCCGCGATATGGCCGCGCAAGCCCTTCATCAAGCGCATGTGCAACCAAGCGGCATAGTTGAGCCAGACGATCAGTGCCCAAGTTTCTTTCGGATCCCAAGACCAGTATCCACCCCAAGCATCGGCTGCCCACAGCGCGCCGAGGATGGTGGCGATGGTGAAGAAGGTGAAGCCGACGGCGATCGACTTGTACATCATGTCGTCCAGCACCTCCAGCGCCGGCAAGCGGTCGGCCAGCATGCCATGCGACTTCAGCAGATAAGCCACCGCCACCATTGCCGCCAAGGCGAAGGTGCCGTAGCCGATGAAATTCGCCGGCACATGAATTTTCATCCACCAGCTTTGCAGCGCCGGCACCAGCGGCTGAATTTCAGCGGCATCGCGACTAACGGTGTACCACAGCAAAAAACCCACCGCGGCGGAAATCACCAGCAACACGAAAGCGCCCAATTGCCGGGTCTGATAACGTTGCTCGTAATACAG
>JAFECY010000134.1 GCA_018241865.1 Pseudomonadota bacterium
AATCTACCGCACTCTGCCGCACGATCTGGGTAAATTCACCAGACGATTTTCGGTGCCGGTCGGGTTCATCGGCGGCGTCGAGTCGGTCGAGTTGCGCCAAGCCGGGCAGGGCGCCACCCGACGTTTGGTGGGAAAGCATTTTCGTTTGCTGCCGGGCGGACATTTGTTCCCAATGGAATCGCCGGAAGCGGCAGCGCGAGCGGTGCACGACATGATCGCGGAATTGCTGTCGTGTGCGTTGAGGTCGGGCTGAAATTGCCGACCATCTTTGCGGTATAATTTGAATTTCCCGCATGTGCCGTTCGGCACTATTCAGCAATGACCAAGTTTGTATTCGTCACTGGCGGCGTCGTGTCTTCCCTTGGCAAAGGGATTGCCGCCGCGTCCTTGGCTGCGATTCTCGAATCGCGCGGCCTCAAAGTCACCCTTCTCAAGCTCGATCCCTACATCAACGTCGATCCCGGCACCATGAGTCCGTTCCAGCACGGCGAGGTGTTCGTCACCGACGATGGCGCGGAAACCGATCTCGACCTCGGCCACTACGAGCGTTTCATCTCAGCTCGGATGAAGAAGGTCAATAATTTCACCACTGGCCAGATTTACGAATCCGTGATCCGCAAGGAGCGGCGCGGAGAGTATCTGGGCAAGACGGTGCAGGTGATCCCGCACATCACCAACGAGATTCAGGACTATATTCATCGCGGTGCCGAAGGCTTCGAGGTGGCGATCGTCGAAATCGGCGGTACGGTTGGCGACATCGAGTCGCTGCCTTTCTTGGAGGCCGCGCGTCAGCTCGGTTTACGCGCCGGCCGCAATGCGGCAGCTTACGTGCATTTGACGCTCGTGCCTTTCATCGCTTCCGCCGGTGAATTGAAAACCAAGCCGACCCAGCACAGCGTGCAAAAGCTGCGCGAAATCGGCATTTCGCCCGATGCCTTGCTGTGCCGTGCGGATCGCCGCATCCCTGATGACGAACGCGCCAAAATTTCGCTGTTCTCGAATATTCAAGAAGATGCCGTGATCTCGGTGTGGGATGTGGACACCATCTACAAAATCCCACAGATGCTGCACGATCAGGGGCTGGACAAAATCGTTTGCGATAAGCTGGATTTGTCGCCCAAGCCGGCCGATCTGTCGATGTGGAACCGCCTAGTGCACACGCTGGAAAACCCGAAGGCGCAGATCACCATCGGTATGGTTGGCAAGTATGTCGATCTGACCGAATCCTACAAATCGCTGACGGAAGCCTTGCGTCATGCTGGCATCCATACCGAAAGCCAGGTCAATATCGAGTACCTCGATTCCGAGGAAATCGAAGCCAAGGGCGCGGCCACTTTGCTGGCCAAGTACGATGCGATCCTAGTGCCGGGCGGTTTCGGCAAGCGCGGCGTCGAAGGCAAGATCGCCGCCGCCCGCTATGCCCGCGAAAACAAGCTGCCGTATCTGGGCATCTGCCTTGGCATGCAAGTGGCGCTGATCGAATACGCCCGCAATAAAGCTGGCCTCGTCAAAGCGAATTCGACGGAGTTCGACCCGGATACTGAACAGCCGGTGGTGGCACTCATCACCGAATGGCAAAACCATGACGGTAAGGTCGAGAAGCGCGATATCAATTCCGATCTCGGCGGCACCATGCGTCTCGGCGCGCAAACCTGTGACGTTAAGTCCGGCACCTTGGCAGCGGAAATTTATGGCGACAAAGTGACCGAGCGTCATCGTCATCGCTACGAAGCCAACAACCATTACCTCGCCCGTGTCGAGCAGGCCGGGTTGGTGGTATCGGCACGTACGCCGACTGAAGACCTGTGCGAAATCATGGAACTGCCGCGCAGCGGCGAGAATGCCCATCCCTGGTATGTCGGCGTGCAATTCCACCCGGAATTCAAATCGACCCCGCGCGATGGTCATCCGCTGTTCATCTCCTATATCAAAGCAGCACTGGCGCATAAGCAAGCGGCCGATGCTGCCGCCGCACAAAAGGCGGTGGCATGAAGCTGTGTGGATTCGAGGTCGGCCTCGACCAAGCTTTTTTTCTGATCGCCGGTCCGTGCGTGATCGAGTCGGAACAAATGGCGCTCGATACCGCAGGCCGCCTGAAGGAAATCACCGGCGAACTCGGTATTCCCTTCATCTACAAATCTTCCTTCGACAAGGCCAACCGTTCTTCCGGTTCTTCCTTTCGTGGCTTGGGGATGGAGAAAGGCTTGGCAATCCTCGCCAAGGTCAAGCAGCAAATCGGCGTGTCGGTGCTGACCGACATCCACGCGATCGACGAGATTAAGCCGGTGGCAGCGGTGGTCGATGTTTTGCAGACACCGGCCTTTCTCTGCCGCCAGACCGATTTCATCCGCGCCTGCGCCCAGAGCGGCAAACCGGTCAATATCAAGAAGGGGCAGTTTCTCGCGCCGCACGATATGGTGAACGTGATCGACAAGGCGCGTGAGGCTGCCAAGGAAGCCGGCTTGCCGCAAGATGTGTTCATGGCTTGCGAGCGCGGCGTCTCTTTCGGCTACAACAATCTGGTATCCGACATGCGTTCGCTGGCGATCATGCGCGAGACCGGCTGCCCGGTGGTGTTCGACGCCACGCACTCGGTGCAATTGCCGGGCGGGCAGGGCACGTCGTCCGGCGGCCAGCGCGAATTCGTGCCGGTGCTGGCGCGTGCAGCGGTCGCGGTCGGCATCGCCGGCCTGTTCATGGAAACGCATCCGAATCCGGCCGAAGCCAAGTCCGATGGCCCGAATGCAGTGCCTTTGGGTCGCATGAAGGAGTTGCTGGCGACGCTGGTGCAACTTGATCGCGCCGTGAAACAAACCGGATTTCTGGAAAATAATTTTTCGTGATGCACGTTCCCTCCCTTTCAAGGGGAGGGATAGGGTGGGGATGGGTTATAAAGTGCGTTATGTGCGTTATTGATCCCATCCCCATCCCGGCCTTCCCCTTGAAGGGAAGGAGCAAAACAGAATTTCATTTTTGATTGGGGAGAATTGAATGAGTGCTATTGTTGACATCATCGGCCGTGAAGTAATCGATTCGCGCGGTAATCCGACTGTCGAATGCGATGTGCTGCTGGAATCCGGCGTGATGGGTCGCGCTGCCGTGCCGTCTGGCGCTTCGACCGGCTCGCGCGAAGCGATCGAACTGCGCGACGGCGACAAGAGTCGCTATTTCGGCAAGGGCGTGCTGAAAGCCTGCGAAAACATCAATACTGAAATCTCCGAAGCCATCATGGGTCTGGATGCCAATGAACAGGCTTTCCTCGACCGCACCCTGATCGACCTCGACGGCACGGAAAACAAGGCTCGCCTCGGCGCCAACGCCACGCTGGCGGTGTCGATGGCCGTGGCCAAAGCAGCCGCCGAAGAATCCGGTCTGCCGCTGTACCGTTATTTCGGCGGCTCGGCTGCGATGCAGATGCCGGTGCCGATGATGAACGTCATCAACGGCGGTGCGCATGCAGACAATAATCTCGATCTGCAAGAATTCATGATTATTCCAGTCGGTGCGCCTTCGTTCAAGGAATCGATTCGCTACGGCGCGGAAGTGTTCCACACCCTGAAGAAAATTTTGCACGACAAGCATCTGACCACTGCAGTCGGCGACGAGGGCGGTTTCGCGCCTTCCGTAGCCAACCATGAAGAAGCCATCAAGCTAATCCTGCAAGCCATCGAGCAAGCCGGTTACGAGCCGGGTCGCCAGATCGCCCTCGGTCTGGATTGCGCTGCTTCCGAGTTCTACAAAGATGGCAAGTACCAATTGCACGGCGAAGGTTTGACCCTGTCCTCGTCCGATTTCACCAACCTGCTGGCGACTTGGTGCGATAAATATCCGATCATCTCGATCGAAGACGGCATGGCCGAGAACGACTGGGAAGGCTGGGCTACCCTGACCAACGCGCTGGGCAAAAAAGTGCAACTGGTCGGCGACGATTTGTTCGTCACCAATACCAAGATCCTGCGCGAAGGCATCCAGAAGAACATCGCCAACTCGATTCTCATCAAGATCAACCAGATCGGCACCCTGACCGAAACCTTCGCCGCCATCGAGATGGCCAAGCGTGCCAGCTACACCGCGGTAATTTCGCATCGCTCCGGCGAGACTGAGGATTCGACCATCGCCGACATCGCGGTCGGTTGCAATGCCTTGCAGATCAAGACCGGCTCGATGTCGCGCTCGGACCGCATGGCGAAGTACAACCAGTTGCTGCGCATCGAGGAAGATTTGGGCGACATCGCCAGCTATCCCGGTCGCAGCGCTTTTTATAACCTGCGCTGATCCGAACCGCTTGGTCGGCGCAATGCCGGCCAAGCCAGCGAGTGCCCATGCGCCTGATCCTCATTTGTCTTACCGCATTGCTGGTGTTAATCCAGTATCCCTTGTGGCTGGGCAAGGGCGGATGGTTGCGGGTGGCGGAACTCGACAAGCAGGTCGCTCTTGCCCAAAAGAAGAATGAAGAACTCAAGGCACGTAACGCCAAGCTGTATTCCGAAGTGCAGGACTTGAAGGATGGTACCGGCGCCGTCGAAGAGCGTGCCCGCTATGAGCTGGGCATGATTAAAGACAATGAAATCTTCATTCAAGTATTGACGCCGAATGCGGCCGGAACGCCGGTTGCGCCTGCGGCAGCACAGCCAGCGCGATAATATTTGCCGACCGCAGGAAAATTTTGCCCCGGCGTGTCTGAACTTGCTTAAAATTCAATCTCGTAACCGGATTTCAACATATTTTGCATTTATTATCTGTCA
>JAFECY010000135.1 GCA_018241865.1 Pseudomonadota bacterium
AATATATTCCTTACTTTAGCGTAAGGAATCCAGATATTCAAGCGAGCGATTGAAAAAATACTGTTCCAGTATAAGCATGCCGAGCACAAGGCGAATCAGCACACCACGCCATGTGTCATACCCGCCACCCGCTTCGGCCTGAACACCGCCACATCCGCATAAAACGCTGCATCCTGCCCCTCCCACCATCCCGGCACGCCCAAAACCGGCAAGGGTGTGAAATCCGCGTTCGTCACGCCTTGCGCCAAGCGTTGGGCAAGGGCGGTATCCAGCCACGCTATGCGCGCCGCTGGTGGCTGCGTGAAGTACTCCGGCGCGACGATCAACGTCCAAGCGTGGGCGGTAATCGCTTTGTAGGGCGTGACTAGTTTTTCCATCAGAGCGTGGCCGAATAAGCTGGCTTCGATCGTGATGCCCCATGCGCTGCGCTGTTCCAGCAATGCCTGTTGCCAGCAATGGGCGCGCAAGTCCTCCAAGATATGCCGATCAGTCGTCACCAGCAGGGCGGCGTTTTCGTCGAAGATGGTGGCGGCGTCGCGCAGTTTGCCGCGCACGATAGGCTGGCCTGCTGCCTCGTTGCGAGTCAGCGTGCGGGCGATTTCCGCTGCTTGCAAGGCGTTCAATTGCCGTTTGATGTGCGGAAAGGTCAGCCAGACTAGGGCGTTGAAGAAGTCGTGCAGATTGTCGCGGGTGGGCACGCCGCCGCTGGCGCTGATGAAGGCTTCGTAGGCGATGGCGGGCAACAGATCACTTTGGGCGACGAAGTGTATCGGTAAGCCTTGGTGATTGCGTAGATCGCGCTGTTGCGCGGCGGCGTTCAATGCCGCGCGCCAGTCGGGCGCAGTCTGTACTGCTTGGCCGATTTCTCGATAGGGCGTCAACCAAGGTCGGCTCCAGTCGATGTGCGCCAAAAAAGGGGCGCTCATGGGGGCATTCATGGCCGCATCGATCGCCCTGCTTTTACACGAATTTCCAGCGCAAGGTTTCGCCACCGTTCAAGGGCACGATGGTGGCGTCACCGAAGGGTAATTCTGCCGGCAGGGTCCATGCTTCGCGCTGCAGCGTCACCGTGCCGGTATTGCGCGGCAAGCCGTAGAAGGCCGGGCCGTTGACGCTGGCGAAGGCTTCCAGCTTGTCGAGCGCGCCGGCTTGCTCGAAGGCTTCGGCATACAGCTCTAGCGCATGCAAAGCCGTGTAGCAACCGGCGCAGCCGCAGTCGTGTTCTTTCAGACCTTTCGCGTGCGGCGCGGAATCGGTGCCGAGGAAAAATTTGCGGTTGCCGGACGTGGCGGCCGCCACCAGCGCTTGACGATGTTCTTCGCGCTTGAGAATCGGCAGGCAGTAGTAATGCGGCCGGATTCCGCCTTTGAAAATGGCGTTGCGGTTGTAGAGCAAATGATGCGCGGTGATGGTGGCGGCGACGTGCGCGTCGGTTGCTTGCACGTATTGCGCCGCATCGCGGGTGGTGATGTGCTCGAACACGATCTTCAAAGCTGGCATGGCGTGGCGCAAGGGCTGCATGACGCGCTCGATGAACACGGCTTCGCGGTCGAATACATCGACATCCTGGTCGGTCACTTCGCCGTGCACGAGAAAGGGCATGCCGAGTTCTTGCATGACTTCCAATGTCTTGTAGCACTTAGTCAGATCCGTCACGCCGGCGTCGGAATTGGTGGTCGCGCCGGCCGGATAGAGTTTCACGGCATGGACGAAACCACTGTCGCGGGCGCGGCGGATTTCGTCCGGCGGCGTATTGTTGGTGAGGTACAGCACCATCAGCGGCTCGAACTGCATACCAGCCGGCACGGCGGCAAGGATGCGCGCACGATAAGCACCCGCTTGCGCGGTGGTGGTGATCGGCGGCTTGAGGTTGGGCATGACGATGGCGCGACCGAATTGACGCGCGGTATGCGGCAACACGCTGGCCATCGCAGCGCCATCGCGCAGGTGCAGGTGCCAATCGTCGGGGCGGGTGATGGTGAGGCTGGACGGGGAAGCCGGTACGGTAGTCGCTGCGGTAGTCGATGCTGTAGTCATGGCGATTCTTTCAGAGAACAGCCTGCTATTTTACCCGCCCGCTCCGTCAGCCGGGCATCAGGGATACAGCCCCCGCATCTCATGCGCCTGCAACACGCGGGTGCAAGCGACGATGAAGGCGGCGGTGCGGAGCGATACCTTTTTTTCTTCCGCGATGTGCCAGACGGCGGCGAAAGCTTCGCGCATGATGCGCGTGAGGCGTTGATTGATTTCGTCCTCGGTCCAGAAAAAACTGGAGAAGTCCTGCACCCATTCAAAATAGCTCACCGTCACGCCACCGGCATTGGCGATCACATCCGGCACCACCAGCACGCCCTGGTCGTGCAGGATGTCGTCGGCCTCCGGTGTGGTCGGGCCGTTGGCACCTTCGATGATGATGCGCGCACGAATCTGGTGAGCATTGGCGGCGGTGATCTGCTGTTCCAACGCAGCCGGAATCAAGATGTCGCAATCGACCGACCAAAACTCGCTCTGCGCCGTCAACTGATCGCCGCCGGCGAAACCGGCCACGCTGCCCTGCGCGGCGACATGCGCTTGCAGCGCGCCCACATCCAAGCCGGATGCGCGCACCACGGTGGCGGCATGGTCTTGCACCGCGACGATCTTCGCACCGGCTTCGGCGAACAATCGCGCCGCCACGCCGCCGACATTGCCGAAGCCTTGCACGGCGATGCGCGCGCCGGCGATGTGCATGCCGGTTCTGGCTGCCGCCTCACCGGCGACCACGAACACGCCGCGCCCGGTCGCAGCTTGCCGCCCGAGACTGCCGCCGAGTGAAATCGGTTTGCCGGTCACGACGCCGGATGCGGTCACACCTTCGTTCATGGAATAGGTGTCCATCATCCACGCCATGATTTGTTCGTTGGTGTTGACATCGGGAGCGGGAATGTCTTTGGCCGGGCCGATGATGATGCCGATCTCGCTGGTGTAGCGGCGCGTCATACGTTCCAGCTCGCCACGCGACAAGGTTTTAGGATCGACGCGGATACCACCTTTGGCGCCGCCGTAAGGCACGTTGACCGCCGCGTTCTTGACTGTCATCCAAGCCGACAGCGCCATCACTTCCGACAGCGTGACATTTTGATGAAAGCGCACGCCGCCTTTGCCGGGGCCGCGCGCAAGATTGTGTTGCACACGGTAGCCCTCGAAGTGGGCGATGCTGCCGTCGTCGCGCTCGATCGGCACATCGACTACCAGAATGCGTTTGGGGCGCGTCAGCGTTTCCACCCAACGCGCCAGCGGCCCTAAATGCGGCGTGACGCGATCGATCTGTTCCAGAAACACGCCCCAAGGGCCGATGTCGCGCGACGTCAGGTAACTGGGAATGGGATGTGAAGTGGACATGTCGGC
>JAFECY010000136.1 GCA_018241865.1 Pseudomonadota bacterium
ACATCGGCGGCGGCAATCGAACGGTAATTCGCCGGGATGAACGGACGCAACAACGTGCTCACGGACATAGCCATACCTTCACCGCGCCGCAGCGGCTGACCGAGCGCCGCGCGGTCGCCGGCCAGCATCGATGGACGGGCAATCACGAGCGCATCGAAGTCCAGTCCGGTCAACGCATCTTCCAGTTGACCCTTGACCCGGCTGTAGAAAATGTTCGCGCGAACATTCGCGCCCATCGCGCTCACCAAGCCGATGCGGCGGGCACCGGCGGCAAGCGCAGCACGCGCCACGGCGAAATTGGCGTCAAAATCCACGGCACGAAACGCTGCTTGACTGCCCGCCACCTTGATCGTGGTGCCGAGAGCCAGATAGGCTTCATCGAGCGGCGGCAATGCAGGCAGCGCGGCAAAATCCACCACATGCACGCTCAACTTGGGATGCTGCAGATTCAGCTCGCGGCGACCCAACGCATGCACCGCCACGACCGATTCGTCGGCCAACAGGCCTTGCAAAATTTCGCGACCGACCAGTCCGGTCGCGCCGGCGATTGCCACAGTTCGTTTGGAAGATGTCATCAAAAAAATAAAAGAATCAGAACTGACACAAAAACGAAAAACATTTTGAACCACGGCGCACACGGCGGCCACGGTGGTCAAAGCGAAAATAACATATGTTTTTTGCTTACGCCGTGTGCGCCGTGGTTAATCGTTTTTTCAAAATTCCTAAGAATGTCGCAACAGTTATTTGCCCAAGAAAAACCGCATGCTGTCGCCAAACGCCTTGGCCGGCATTTCAAAGAAAGGAATATGCGCGCATTGCGCGTACTGCTTGAAGTCCGCGCGCAAGAACATCGTCGAGATGCGCTTTTGATAGAAAGTCGGAATCAGCTTGTCTTCCGTACCGGCCAGAATCAGGATGGGGGTGTCGATTTCTTCCAATTCTGCTTGGTACTGACCAATGTCCCACAGATAATTGGATTGCGATTCGATGATGCGCGCCAACGCGTGCCGACGATCTTTATAGCGGTTGACCAGCGCGACTTGCATCATGGGGATAGCCGACGCAAATTCCGTCATGTAACGGTCGCTGAGTATCTTGGTGTAGAGACTTTCGGCCCAGAGATCGGCGCGATTTTCGCGCAGCAGGCGGATGCCGAAATCAGAATCGAGCTTGAAGGTCATCGCCCGCTCCAGCAACACGCCGGACATGACTGCCTTGCCGACGCGCTGCCGGTAGCGCCGCAAGAATTCGGCGACGACGATGCTGCCGGTCGAGACGCCGAGCAAGTGCGTTCGTTCCGGCGCGAGTTCGAGCTTGTCGAGGATGGCAAGCAGATGATCGGCCGCTTCTTCCACGCTGTAGAGCGCATCGTCCGAGGTGGATTGTCCTTGCCCGCGAAAATCCCACAGCACCACATCCATGATCGGCAGCACGTTGGGTAGCAGCCAATACCAAGAGTGGGTATCCATCGCCACGCCATTCTGGATCACCATCACCGGCCGTTCGCGCTGGCCGAAGTATTCGTAATGAATATCTAAGCCGCCGACCTGCACCGCACCTTGCGCGCTTGGTTTGATCTCTTCCAGCATGCCCATCCTCCTGTATTTTTTGGGAGTATAGTCCGGCAGCGTTGGCCGGTAAAAATGTCCGCCCTCTCCGTTCGGGGAGGAATGCGGGTACTGTCCTACGCCGCCTTCCTGCGCTTGCCGAGCGCCTTCTCCAGTTCCTCATACAAGTCAACAAATTCCTGCGTCAACTTGTGGCGCGCATCCATGTGGATCATCGGTTTGTTGAGTTCGTGCGATTCGCGGATCTTGATCGAGCTGGACAGCTTGGTCGTCAACACCGGCAAGCCTTCTTCCAGCAATTCATCGACCAGACGCTGCGGCAGTTTGGAGCGCGGCTGAAATTGGTTGACGATGATGCCTTCGATCTGCAGCGCCGGGTTGTGGTCGGCCTTAACCTCGCCGACATTGTTCATCAGCGTATAGAGCGCCTGGCGAGCGAAATCGTCGCAGTCGAAAGGGATCAGGCACGTGCGGCGGCGATCAGCGCGGACTGGGTGAAAAAGTTGTAGGCCGAGGGCGTGTC
This sequence comes from Pseudomonadota bacterium, assembly GCA_018241865.1. Lineage (GTDB taxonomy): Bacteria > Pseudomonadota > Gammaproteobacteria > Burkholderiales > Burkholderiaceae_D > Paucimonas. Next base: position 2,092 of record JAFECY010000136.1, read on the forward strand.
GATAATGATTTCGTCGTAGTCGCTGGCCAGGTTTTTCAGGGTATCGCGCAGTTTGTAAATTTTGTGACGCGATTCGAGCTTGGATTGCAGCTCGCCGATTTCTGGATGCGAGGGAATAACGGCGAGATTGTCGAAGCGGGTAGCGTGCACGAAGCCGGCATCCGGCTTGGGATAAAAAGAGTATTCGAGCGAGCTCTTGAAGAAATCGAGTATGGTCGGCGTCGCTTCCAGCGCTTCCTTGCCGAGCAGATAACGGCTGGAATTGCATTGCGGATCCATGTCGATCAGCAGAGTACGGCGGCCTTTGTAAGCGGCGATGCTGGCGAGATTGACGGCGATGGTCGATTTGCCGACGCCGCCCTTTTGATTGAAGATGACGCGCTTCATGCTGCTAATCCTTTATGCGAGAAATGGGCTCGCGCTATTCTAATGGTGCCGCACGAAAAATCGCCAACGATTTTCATGGAATGTGCATCGCCATCGCTCCATTCACACCCATGAAATTTTTCCACTGGCCTGTTTTCCATGCACATGCTCCACCAGCTTTGTTGCGCCAGGGATATTTCTTTCTCTTGGAAAATATTCTCGATGCAAGAACCAACATGCCACTCAACAATCTCATGCTCATGTTCATGCTTAATCGATAGGCAAACCGACAAACAGCTTCTATCATGGTCGTTTCACTTTTCACATCCCGCCTCCTCACTTTTTCTTTTCCCCCACAAAAAAATGCCCACCTCTCTCAAGCGCAGTATGTCTATCTCGACCATTCTGATGCTGTGCGCGACCCTATTCGCCTGTGGTGGCGGAGGCGGTGGTGGCGGTGGTGGGAATAGCACAACGCCGAGCAGTACGACGACGACAGTCACCACGACCACAACGACCACCATGCCGCCAGCCGCCGGCGCACCCATCGTGCTCTACACCGATCTCGTTTCCGGCCCGACATCCGGCGGCGAAAACAATCGCGGTGCCTATCTGACGATCTTCGGCAAAAATTTCGGCAATACCGGATTAGGCACCACCACCAAGGTATTCATCGGCAGTGCCGAAGTAGCCAGCTACCGTGCACTCAGCGCAAGCAAGGTGTATGACAAGATCGGCATCCAGCAGATCGCGGTGCAGGTCGGCGCGCTGGGCGGTGCCGCGCAAGGCGTGGCTTTGCCGATCAAAGTCAGCGTCAATGGCGTGGACTCCAACACCAACGTGAGCTTCATGCCCAATCCAGGCCGGCTCTTGTATGTGGACAATGTCGCCGGCACCGGTGCCATCGTCTTGATGGGTTATCCCGGCGAGGATACTTATATTCGCGGCACGATTGCCGGCGGCATGACCGGCGGCTGCGTATCTGGCATCAACGGTCAGTCATTCACCGGCATGGGGCAGTGGGCGGTCATCACGAATCTGCGCATGGATTGCGAAGGCTACGACGGCCCGATCAGCCAAGAAATCTATGGCCACAACTGGCGCGTCATCAACAATGATCTTTCCGCCTCCACTGCGCCGCGCACCGGGCCGAATGTCCCGCGCATGGCCGGCATCACCGGCAATGGCAATAATGCGGTCTGGTACGGCAACCACATCCACGACATTCAAGGCAGCGCCCAAGAATGCCACGGCATTTACATCGACGGCGACGGCAGCTACGACATCGCCTACAACCATATCCACGACATCCGCGACGGCAACGGCTTCCAGGTGTACGTCAACGGCGGCAACGGCTCCACCGAAGCCAACAACGTCAGCCTGCACCACAATTTCATCCACGATGTGTCCAAGCATGGCATCAACATCGGCGACGGTATGCGCAACGATTTGAAAATATGGAACAACATCACGTACAACGCGCAGTACGCAGCGCTGCGTTTCAACACCAACACCCTGAACGGCGCGCAGATTTTCCACAACACCTTCTACAACACCAACCTGGCAAGCAACGTTTTTTACGGCGCACTGACCAACGACTGGAATTTGCCGGCCGGTTCGATGGATGTCGAAAATAATATTTTCTATGTCGCCAGCGGTACGCCCTACAATTCCGGCTCAGTCAGCGTGTTGGCAGGTAACGGCACCTTCAAACGCAACCTCTGGTTCAACGGCACGGGCAGCACTGCCATCGACAGCCTGCCGGTCACAGCCGATCCAAAATTCATCGCCGCCGGCAGCGATTTCCACCTGCAGCCAGCCAGTCCGGCTATCGGCATCGGCTCAACCGCCGCAGCGGTGACGACGTTGGTGACGAATGACTTCGATCTGAAGCCGCGTGGCCCGGCCATGAATCTCGGAGCCTTCCAGTAGCCGGCCTGCCGGTCTGCAATAATGACGGAAAATCATCCATCATTTACGCAAACCCGCAGCAGCACACCATGAACGACGCATTACCCAGCCCTGTACCCGCCAACGCCTTCCAAGCGCGGCAGTGGATCGCCGATCTCGGCGCGCAACTGGCTGCAAGGAACATTCTGCTACGCGAGCCGCCGGAAGAACCGACCAGTTGCTGCGGACGCGGCTGCAACGGCTGCGTGTGGGAAGGTTATCTGAGCGCGGTCGGCTACTGGTGCGAACAGGCGCGGGAAGCCTTGCGCGATTCTGCGTGAAATCGAACATGGAAAAACTCTTTCTCTCGCAGCGCGATTTACTAACCCTGCTCGGCAAACTCGACGACGTGCGCGATGGTCAGCCAAGTTCCTGCACCATCATCAAGAGCGAATCCGCGCACCCGATCTTTCCGCAAACGCTGCGCCGGATCGCGGTGGTGGCAACCGAAACGGCAGACCGCTACCTACCGGGCGTATCGCCGCGCCTGCATCTGGCGCGCGCCAGCTTGGCATTGCTACTGGAACGAGTGGCGCGGCAGACGGATGAAACGATCCTAGTCGGCGAGGTGAATGTGGCCGGTGTGGCCGATGCACGTTACTACGTCGATCGCAGCGCGGAAGAGTTTGCACCGGTCGGCGACATGAATTCGGCGTTCATGCGTGGGCGGGGGAAGTGAAGCGTATTGGCAGTAGTGGTGTCTTTGCTCGTCAAAATTTCTCGATCAAAACTGCCGGCCAAGTCGCTCATGACTTTCCGTGCAGTGGATTTGCAAAAATGACTTCAAATATACAAAATGACTGCAGTGGAATTTTTATTCATTGATCGCATGTCCAACACCCCATCCGCCACCGACGTTCTCACCCGTACCCGTGACTGGCTGGACAAGGTCGTGATCGGTCTAAATTTGTGCCCTTTCGCTAAGGCAGTGCAGACGAAAGACCAGATTCGCTTTGTCGTAAGCAACGCCACCGCGCCGGAACAACTGCTGCACGAACTCGAACAGGAAATGCGTCTGCTCGCGGAAAGCGATCCGACCGCAATTGATACCACGCTACTAATCCATCCACAGGTGCTGAACGACTTCCTCGATTACAACGATTTTCTCGACGTTGCCGATGCATTACTGGAAGAACTCGAACTGGATGGCGTGCTGCAGGTCGCCAGTTTTCATCCCGACTACCGCTTCGCCGGCACGCACGCCGACGATATCGCCAATTGCACCAACCGCTCGCCTTGGCCCATCCTGCATCTGCTGCGTGAAGATAGCGTGGCGCGTGCGGTGGCGGCTTTTCCTGATGCGGCGACAATTTACGAGCGCAACATCGCCACCTTGCGCACACTCGGGTCGGACGGCTGGCGCGCGTTGATGCCGGGCGTATCGAACGCATCGGATACACCCGACAAACTCAACGATCATTGACGCGCCACGCGGCGCAACATGCCCGGTCGCCGCCCCGTTGAAATTGAGCAAGCCAGCCACATATGCTTTACAGGCATGCCCAAAATGCCACAATTGATTGTGTTTTTTGAAATAAATCTACCGAAAGCAACTTATACTTCGCTTCCAGTTGTATTTTTGAAATTTTGTTACTATATTGCCTAGGTACAATTCTTTTGCGCAATAAAATATTGCCGAAAAGCGAACAACCCCGATACCTTAACCTCGACCGACATGATGGACGATATGACTACGCAGACCGACAAACCGACCAGTAATCGCCTAGCAGACCAACTCGCCTACGACCCCAACAATTTACTGGATTCGCTGATCGAGAAACTGAATCTGAAGAATGACGCGGCGCTGTCGCGCGCGCTGGAAGTGGCACCGCCGGTTATCAGCAAGATTCGCCATCGCCGCTTGCCGGTCGGTGCTTCGCTACTGATACGCATGCACGAAATCAGCGATCTGAGCATCAAAGATTTGCGCATTCTGATGGGTGATCGTCGCGACAAATTCCGCATCAGCGACAAACAGTTCAAGCCCAAAGACGACAAGAGCGAAGACTGATCTACCCTCGGGATATTCCCTCAAGCTGGGAATACCCCGGTGGACAGGTAGCGATCGCCACGGTCGCAGACGATGAACACGATCGTCGCATTCTCGACCGTGCGGGCAATGCGCAAGGCAACCTCGCACGCGCCGGCGGCTGAAATGCCGCAAAAAATTCCCTCTTCCGCCGCCAGTCGGCGCGCCATTTTTTCCGACGCGGCTTGACTCACGTTTTCCACCTGATCGATGCGCGATTTATCGTAAATCTTGGGTAAATAGGCTTCCGGCCATTTGCGGATGCCGGGGATTTGCGAACCTTCTTCCGGCTGCGCGCCGATGATGCGTACTTCCGAATTTTGTTCTTTCAGATAGCGCGACACGCCCATAATCGTGCCGGTGGTACCCATGGCGCTGACGAAATGGGTGATGCGACCACCAGTATCGCGCCAGATTTCCGGGCCGGTGCTTTCGTAATGCGCGCGCGGATTGTCTGGATTGGCGAACTGGTCAAGGATCAATCCCTGTCCTTCTTTTTGCATCTGCTCGGCCAGATCGCGCGCGTATTCCATGCCGCCGGTTTTCGGCGTCAGAATAATTTTCGCACCATAGGCCGCCATGCTCTGCCGTCTTTCCTCGCTCAGATTCTCCGGCATCAACAACACCATCTTGTAACCGCGCATCGCCGCCACCATCGCCAGCGCAATGCCGGTGTTGCCGCTGGTGGCCTCGATCAGGGTATCGCCCGGCTTGATGTCGCCGCGCTCTTCCGCATATTTAATCATCGATAGCGCCGGCCTGTCCTTCACCGAGCCAGCCGGATTGTTGCCTTCCAGCTTGCCGAGAATGATGTTGTTGCGCAGCGCCGCCTCTGCACCGATCTTGCGTTTGAGCTGAACCAGCGGCGTGTTGCCGATAGTGTCTTCGAGAGTCAGATAAGCCATGAAAAGCCTGTTCAAATTGAGCAAGTGGTCATTGTAATCCGAGAATGTCGGTGCCGTCGGCGCGGCGCAAGCAATAAAAAAACCCCGCATTAGCGGGGCTTTCGTTAGGCGTTTCGACTTACTTCTTGTCAGCCTTGGCATCTGTAGCTTTAGCGTCTTTCTTCGCGTCAGCTTTTTCTTTTTTCTTGGCTTCTTTTTCTTCCTTGGCTTTTTTCTTCGCTTCGGCTTTTTCTTCCTTG